>NZ_JBBMES010000008.1:0-134660 GCF_040096395.1 Lachnospira hominis (ex Hitch et al. 2025)
AAAAAACTTTACAAAAAAGATGTGAGATGATATATTTAATGTGCAGTTTTGAAGGAGCAATTCTTCAAGGAAATTTTCCTCGATAGCTCAGTCGGTAGAGCACGCGGCTGTTAACCGCGCTGTCGTAGGTTCGAGTCCTACTCGGGGAGTTTATAATTATAAGAATATAGTGATAGGGACCTTTGGTTGTCCTTTAATTTAATAAGGCTCCATGGTCAAGCGGTTAAGACACCGCCCTTTCACGGCGGTAACAGGGGTTCAAATCCCCTTGGAGTCATTTTTGTTCTTATTTATGAATACAATAAGATATGGCGACATAGCCAAGTGGTAAGGCGTGGGACTGCAACTCCCTGATCATCAGTTCGAATCTGATTGTCGCCTCTATTGAAAAGCTGGAATCCTATTAGGGTTTCAGCTTTTTTACGTTTATGTTATTATGAAATTATAGTGTTTTTGTTTAATTATTTTAAGGTATGTGTTATAATATCAGAAACATAAACTATGTATATATATTAAAAAAGGTATAATATGAGAAAGTATAGAAAAATTAATAGAAAGTGTATACGTCTGACAGCAGCCGTATTATGCGGTGCATTTATCGCAGTTGGTATTGTCGGATGTGGAAGAAAGACAGAGGCAGTTATAACACCTGATGGTGAAGAGATAACAGAGGCAGTGAAAGAATATGAGACATTAGGTCAGAGCAGTGCGAAGAAGTTTTCATATGACGACCTTACGGTTGGAGCTGTTCATTACAAAATGACGGAATCACAGGTAAAAGTACTATTAGGTGAGCCATCCGTTGTTTATGATTCACAGGAAAAGGATAAAACTCAGACGGATGTTTCAGAAAGAATCTATTCTTATAATGATTTGACGCTTGTATTTTCTAAAATTGGAGATGAATATATTTTGACAGCAGCTGCAAGCGTGAGAGATGAAGATTTATTTTCAAGAGGATTGAGGGTTGGAAATACACTTGACGATATATTAAAGGCTTATTACAGAGATTCAGACTGCATGAATAAAAATTATTATTCGCAGGATAAGTCCGTACTTTTTGGCAAATTATTATATGGAAGCTATACAATTGATTCATTAGATACAGTAAAACCAAAAGGGAAAGTAGAATATGGTCTTATAAATCTTAATGGAAATACATCATTAGAAGCAGCGGAATCATATATTGTTGAGATGACATATTTTGAACCGCCATATAAAAATGGCACAGCTACAGTAGATGATGATTTTGCACAGATTGCATTTGATGTAGACCAGAATAGAAAGATTACAGCTATAAGATGGTATTACTATCCACAACAGGATTGATAATATAAAACAAAAAGAGTCAGAGGAGAATTTAAGGTATGAAATCAACTACATTAGTTATTATGGCAGCCGGAATGGGAAGCCGTTTTGGAGATGGAATCAAGCAGCTTGAGCCAATGGGACCAAATGGTGAGATTATAATGGATTATTCCATTTATGATGCAATGGAAGCTGGTTTTAATAAGGTAGTATTTGTTACAAGAAAAGATTTATTTGAGACATTTAAAGAAGTAATTGGAAACAGAATAGAGAAAGTAATTCCTGTCGAATATGTTTTTCAGGAACTTGATGATTTGCCGGAAGGATTTGAGGCACCTGCTGACAGAACAAAACCTTGGGGTACAGGTCAGGCAATACTTGCATGCAAGGGCGTTGTAAATGAGCCATTTCTTGTAATTAATGCAGATGATTACTATGGAAAGACTGCATTTAAGCTTATTCATGATTATCTTGTATCAGATAAAGCTGATTCAGGAAAATATGAATTCTGCATGGCAGGTTTTATTCTTGGAAATACTCTCAGTGATAATGGAGCTGTCACAAGAGGTGTCTGCGTAATGGATAAAGAGGGACATCTTACAGGTGTAAATGAAACCGGAGGAATTGTTAAGACAGCAGACGGAGCAGCGGCAGAGGATAAGGATGGAAATGTTGTTGTAATCAATCCTGCAAGCCATGTTTCAATGAATATGTGGGGATTTACACCTGATTTTCTTGATGAACTTGAGAAAGGTTTTAAGGAATTTCTTGGTGGATTAAAGGATGGTGATATTAAGAGTGAATATCTCCTTCCATCAGTTGTTGACCAGCTTATTAAAGATGGAAAAGCAAATGTTTCAGTCCTTGAGACAAATGATAAATGGTTTGGCGTAACATACAAAGAAGATAAACCGGTTGTTGTTGAGTCAATCAGAAAGCTTATATCAGAAGGAAAATATCCTGAAAAGTTATACAACTAAAGGAGATTTGAAAGGCTTATGAAAAAATTTTCGAGATGTGCACTTATTTTAATTATTGTGGCGATAATATCTGCAATTGCAGGATATATATTTGAAAATAGCACAATCACACCGATGTATACATCAACAGCAAAACTTGTTGTGACGCCGGGGGCTGACAATGAAGCTTCACTGAGAGCCCAAAATGGAGCTTTAAAAAATGATTTTGCAATTGTATTTAAGAGTGATGTTGTTATTTCAGCAGCACAGAAAACTGCAGGTACATCAGAAGATATTGCATCTTATCTTACAGTTAAAGCTGTACCTGACAGTAATATTATTGAACTTATATGTACAAATCCTGACCAATCAACAGCAAAAACATATGTAGATGCTGTTGCAAAAAATGCATTAAAAACAACAAGTATTGTGCCTGTATCATCTATACAGGTTCTTGAATACGGTGATGAGAGCAATAACTCATTTAAGCCGGGACTTTATAGAAATACAGCGGTTATTGCGGGCATTGCAGCTGCCATCTGTTTATTTATAGAGCTTATAGTTGTATTTGCAATTGGTGCATTTAAACAGGAAGAGGATAATTCTGATGATGAGACAGAATATGAGAGAAGATTTGGAAAATATTCTGCCAAATCAGAAATGGATACATATGCACAGGATGCCGTAAACAGGGCAATTATGGATGCGGCTGTTACCAAAGAAGTTGTCGATGATGCTATAAAAGAAGTATCATACAGCGATGTGATTACAAAAGAAATGGTGTCTGATGATAAGATAAATGGAAAAATATCAGAAGAAATTCAGGATGATGCCCAGCTGGAGGATGATATACTTGCTGATGTAGATACAGAAGATGAAATTACTGAAGAATCAGAGCCTGATGCAGACATAAAAGATATGGCTGAGGATGTGAAATCGGGAGAAGATGATGTGGCAGAAACTGATATTACAGAAGATAATGTTGGTGAAGAAGCGATAGCAGAGTATGAAGTTGTCAAAGATTCAGAAGATGAAAATGAGTATGAGAAGGAAACTGCTTCTGAGGATGAAGCAATTGATGCTGATGTTATAAATGATTTGCCTGAACCTGAGATTGTGCAGGCTGGCAATGTGCGTAAATCAAGTTCAAAAGTAATTGGTTTTATTAAAAAGTAAAGGTGGTGTTTGGATGTTTAGTGTAAATGTTGATAAACTTACGGGAATGACAGAATCAGAACATCACAGTTATAGTGATACAGTGGATGCAATTATTAAAGAATGTGATAAAAATTATAGAATAATAGCAACCCACGGAGAGCCATTGATGGCATTTAAACTTGCATCTGTAATTCACGAAAAAGGTAAAAAAGTTATCTTTGTTGATGCCGATGTTTCAGAAGAAATATTTCTTGCAAAATATAAGCTTGGAAAGAATCTTAAAGGATTTACAGATTATTTTCAGGAAGATGAAGCAATCCATGACCTTGTGTGCAAGACAAACCGAAAGAACCTTGATATTATATTTACTGGTGAAACTCAGGAGTTTGACAAGGCAGACATTTTGGACAGTGAGTTTTCAGATTTCAGGGATTGTCTTGTTGAGCAGTATGATTATGTAATTGTGCATACAGGTGATAATTATGATATTGCAGCAAAATGTGATGCATCTGTAATTTTACTTAAACAGTCAGATTACAGTGAAATGTCTGCAGAATCAAAAGTGGATTTTCTTGATAGTAACGGATGTTTTGTGCTTGGATTAGTTGTTGAAGAATAATGGCTATTGGAGGCATGTCATGGAAAATAATGTAGAAGAATTTGTTAAATGGATAAAAAATTCAGATAATATTGTATTTTTTGGTGGAGCAGGTGTTTCAACAGAAAGTGGAATTCCTGATTTTAGAAGTGTTGATGGATTATATAATCAGAAGTATAAATATCCGCCGGAGACAATTCTTAGTCACAGCTTTTATATAAGAAAGCCGGAAGAGTTTTTTGAGTTTTACAGAAATAAAATGTTATTTCCTGATGCTGAACCGTCAACAACACATATTAAGCTGGCAGAGCTTGAAAAATCCAGAAAGCTTAAAGGTGTCATAACACAGAATATTGATGGACTTCATCAAAAGGCAGGAAGCAGTCATGTCATTGAACTTCATGGCAGTGTGCTTCGCAATTATTGTGAAAGATGTGGAAAGTTTTATGGATTTGATGCAATTATTAATTCAAAAGGAGTTCCGAAATGCAGCTGTGGCGGAAGAATAAAGCCGGATGTCGTATTGTATGAGGAAGGTCTTGATGAAAAAAATATACAGGAAGCCGTAAAACTTATAAAAGAAGCTGATGTGTTGATAGTTGGAGGAACATCGCTTGGTGTATATCCGGCAGCCGGACTGATTGATTATTACAATGGAAATAAACTTGTACTTATCAATAAATCAGAAACTCCATATGACAGACGTGCTGATTTGCTGATACATGATGCGTTGGGAAATGTTTTTTCCCAAATTTAAAAGATTGTTAAATAGGCAGAAATGGAGTATTTATGAAATATATTTACGAAGTCGGAGATATTGTCCAGCTCAAAAAAAAACATCCGTGTGGCAGTACAGAATGGCAAATATTGCGTGTTGGTGCTGATTTTAAGTTAAAGTGCACAGGGTGCGGACATGAAATAATGGTATCACGCACAATGGTAGAAAAAAATACAAAAAATTTAAAAAAGGCTTGTAATTGAGTCCTTTTTATGATAGAATTTGACCTTGTGATATATATTTTTCCTTGCTCTTTCACTGTGAATAAGAAAGGGCCAGAGACCAGAAGGAGGTGCGACGTAGAATGAATAAGTATGAATTAGCATTAGTTGTAAGTGCAAACGTCGAGGATGAAGTGAGAAATGCTACAATCGAGCAGGTTAAGGAATTAATTACTCGTTTTGGCGGTACAATCACAGATCCAGGCACATGCGAGAAGAAGAAGCTTGCTTACGATATCCAGAAGATGAGCGAAGGTTTCTACAACTTCATTAAGTTTGAGGCAGAAGCAACTTGCCCAGCAGAAGTTGAGAGCAGAATTCGTATCATGGAGAACGTAATCAGATTCTTAATCGTTAAAGATGGAGAATAATTAGTTCGCGTTTGGCTTAACAACTCTTTTATAGAAGAGGAGAATAAGTATGAACAGAGTGATTTTAATGGGAAGACTGACAAGAGATCCTGATGTCCGTTATTCACAGGGCGGTGAAGGTTCTATGGCAGTAGCAAGATATACATTAGCAGTAGACAGAAGACGTACAAGAGGTAATGAATCCGGTAATGAGCAAACAGCAGATTTTATCAGCTGTGTTGCATTCGCTCGTTCAGCAGAATTCGCTGAGAAGTATCTTCATCAGGGAACTAAGGTTGTTGTGAGCGGAAGAATTCAGACAGGAAGTTACACAAATAAGGACGGACAGAGAGTTTACACGACTGATGTGGTCGTTGACGACCAGGAATTCGCAGAGAGCAAAGCTTCAGCAGCAAGCAGCGAAGCTGCGTATACACCATCAAGAAGTAATCCGGCAGCACCTGCGGGTGATGGCTTTATGAATATTCCGGATGGCGTAGAGGATGAGGGTTTGCCTTTTAATTAAAACAGGAGGTAACTGATATGCCAGAAAAGAAGGCTGAGAGACCAGAAGGTCAGATGAGAAGAAGACCAATGCGCAGAAGAAAGAAAGTATGTGCATTTTGTGCTGATGCAAACAAGGCATTAGATTATAAAGATGTTGCTTTATTAAAGAAGTATGTTTCTGAAAGAGGAAAGATTCTTCCTAGAAGAATTACAGGTAACTGTGCAAAGCACCAGAGAGCCCTTACAGTAGCTGTAAAGAGAGCTCGTCATATTGCTTTACTTCCATATACAGTAGAATAAGCAATAATTTTAAGATGATTGAAGGATTACATTGGTTCGCCGGTGTAATCCTTTTTTTAACCATAAAAATATATTAATATGGATTCTTTGGAAATAACAACTCTTGAAGATATAGTATATCTTTCTTATAAAAATGATGTCTCATTTTTGTTCGGACATCAGATGAATCTTTATGAACACCAGAGCTCCTATAATCCGAATATGCCCGTCAGAGGGTTGATATATTTTGCTGAATTATATAGTGGATATATTCAGAAGAATAAGCTAGACGTTTATTCAACTAAGCAGATTAATCTGCCGGTTCCACGATATATAATTTTTTATAACGGTACAAAGAATGAACCGGAAAAGAAAGAATTGAGGCTATCTGAATGTTTTATAAAGAGAAAGCGAAAGAATACTTTGATAAACATGTTATATAAAACTTTATATTAAAGCAAAAAGAAGTGTTACAGAAATATAATATGATACTTCTTTTTTGTTGATTTTATACAAAACCAATAAAAATTAACTGTGTATAAAGCAGAAAATGTGTAATGTGCATAAGTTTTGGATTGATTTTTTGCACTAAAAATGAGATACTTAGTACAAAAGCGGCGTGTCCGTTTAGTAAAAGAAGGAGGAGAGTTATGAAAAAAATGACAAGACGCAGAATAACTGCGTTGTTTATGGCAGTGCTTATGGTTGTTGGAATTTTACCATTGTCTATGTTGACAGGTATTTTCTCAAGCAAGGTTGCAGCGGCTACAAAGACATATAGCTTTGATGCAACAGCACTTACAACAGAAAAAGATAAGGAGACAATTTCAGGTAAAGTAGCAGATGATTATGTTACAGTATTTGGAACGGTACAAAAAAGAGTAAAGAAAGATACATTGACTGTAATAGCAACAGAACTTGCAAAATCAGCTGCGGGCGGTTATGAGTTTACAGTAACGGGAACTGCAACGGCAAAGATTGTTATAAGCAGTACAGGCGGTTCAAATGAATCGCAGTTTACATTAATAGATGCAAAGGGAGAAACTGTAGCGTCTAAAGATGGCAAATCAGTTATATCAGTAACGGGAACAACAGGAACGGAAGTAAATTATGAATTAGAAGCTGGAACATATAAGATGGTATCAGCCAAAGAGTTTACTTCAAGAGGTGTAAGAGTTATATCATTTGAGATTGCTGAAACTCCTAAAACAGTTACGAAAGAATATCATTTTGATGCAACAACACTTACAACAGAAAAAGACAAAGAAACAATTTCAGGTAAAGTAGCAGATGATTATGTTACAGTATTTGGAACGGTACAAAAAAGAGTAAAGAAAGATACAGTGACTGTAATAGCAACAGAACTTGCAAAATCAGCTGCGAGCGGTTATGAGTTTACAGTAACAGGAACTGCGACAGCAAAGATTATGATAAGCAGTACAGGCGGCTCAAATGAATCGCAGTTTACATTAATAGATGCAAAGGGAGAAGCTGTAGCGTCTAAAGATGGCAAGTCAGTTATATCAGTAACGGGAACAACAGGAACGGAAGTAAATTATGAATTAGAAGCTGGAACATATAAGATGGTATCAGCCAAAGAGTTTACTTCAAGAGGTGTAAGAGTTATATCATTTGATATTACTGAGACTACAAGCGGAACAAGGCCACCAAGAGCTGATTGGGCAGAGGTTGCAGCACCAACACTTGGTGATGTTAAAGTTAATGGTGGAAAGATTACTGTTCCGTATACAATGTCAGTTGGATACGATGGTGCAGATGAACTTGTTGTTTCAATGAAAGACAGCAAGGGAAATGTAGTTAAGACAGAGACAGTTGCAGCGACAGGTACAAGTGGAGAAGTTGTGTTCGCACCGGAGATATCTGATGAGTATACATTTGTTGCTGTGGCATCAAGAAAAGATTGTGAAGATAAAACATGTGAGGCTAAAAAAGTAGCATTTGAACTTCCGCTTGCGACACCTGTAATCAGCAGTGTTACAAGTAAAGGTGATGGTAAAATTGAAGTAGTATGGTCTGCGGTTAAAGAAGCATCATCTTATAATGTATATGTAGATGGAAATAAAGTTGATTCAACAAAAGAAACCTCATATACGGTTTCTGGTTTAACTGTTGGTAATGAATATAGTTTTGCAGTTGAGGCTGTAAGAGAAACACCTGCAGGTATATCTTCAAAGTCAGAAGTTAAAAAGGGAACAGCAACAGCTGATGCTCAGAGAGCATGGGGATATGTTAACTATGGTAATGGTGCAAGTGACAGCAATGCTGCATATACAGGGGATCTTAATGAAGATGGTCAGGTAACATTAAGATCAGGTTCACTTAATAAAGAAGGTAAGTTTGATTCTAAATCATCAAACAATGGTAAAATTGTTCCGGCTTCATTTGATGGACTTAATTTTTACTATACAGCTGTTCCGGTAACACAGAACTTTACATTAAGAGCAAAGGTAAGTGTTAAGCAGTGGATGTATACTAATGGTCAGGAAGGCTTTGGTATTATGGCCACAGACATGTTAGGTGGTTCGGGCTGGAATAACTCATATATGGCAATCGCTTCAAAAGTTGAATATTATTGGAATGAAGAGTTATCAAAAGTAACAACAGATACTACTAAAACAAAAGTAAGCCAGACATTTGGTATCGGCTCACAGGAAAAGAGTGGTATAACAAAAGACAATATTGAAAAAATAAAAGCAAATGATACAGCAACAATTAAGAGTGACTTTTCAAGCAAAATGTATCCGCTTGAGCAGAGATACCCAAGCAGTGGTAACCTTGTTGGCAATTATTGTTTGAAAGATCCATCTAAACCACTTTCAGATGTTTTAGATAATTGTATTACAGAGATGTATCTTACTATTCAGAAGAATAATACAGGTTACTTTGTAACATATGAGTCTGTTGACGGTTCATATTCAATGACTAAGAAGTATTATGATCCTTCTGCATTATCAAAGATTGATGAAGAGAACGTATATGTAGGTTTCTTTACTTCAAGATTTGCAGAAGCAACATTCTCAGATGTTTCATTCAGCACATCCGACCCTGCTAATGATCCACCGGCAGAGGAGAAGCCTATTGAAGAATTAGTAACTAATGCTTCATTTAATTCAAAGAGTGCAACAGGTACAAGTGAGTATGAATTTGGATTTACAGCTAACTGTGATGGTACACTTACAATCAGAGACTCAGAAGGTAATGATATTGTTACAGATGCTCCAATAGCTGCTAATACAGCAGCAAAGCCTGCAACAACAACACTTAATATTGGTAAGAATACATTCTCATATGTATTTACACCTAATGCAGATTATATTCCTGAAAAGGATATGGTAATGTCATCATATGAAGCTATTGAAGGTACATTTACTGTAACTTATAGAACATATGGTGTTGAAGGACAGTCACTTTATGTAGCACCTGGTAAATATGGTGTTGGTATTAAAGATGACCCAATGAGCATTTATGATGCTGTTAAATATGTACAGCCGGGTCAGACTATTGTCCTTATGGAAGGTACATATTATCTTGATAAAACAGTAAAGATTGAAAGAGGAGTAAATGGTACAGCAGATTTACCAATTCAGATGGTAGCTGACCCAGAAGCTTCATCAAGACCAGTTCTTGATTTTCAGCAGAAGTGTGCAGGTATGGTACTTGCTGGTGATTATTGGTACTTCCAGGGATTTGATGTAACAAATTCAGCTGATAAACAGAAAGGTATCCAGCTTTCTGGTAAGCATTGTACAATGGATAATATTAATACATACCACAACGGTAATACTGGTCTTCAGATAAGCAGATATCTTACAACAGATGAGTATGATATGTGGCCTGCATATGATTTAATTCTTAACTGTACATCGTATGGCAATGCTGATGCAGGTTTTGAAGATGCAGATGGATTTGCAGCTAAGCTTACAGTTGGTGATGGAATTGTATTTGATGGATGTATTTCATACAACAACGCTGATGATGGTTGGGATTTATTTGCTAAGGTTCAGACAGGTTCTATCGGAGCTGTTACAATTAAGAATTCAGTAGCATTTGGTAATGGTTATCTTGAAGATGGAACTGTTGCTGGTAATGGTAATGGTTTTAAGCTTGGTGGTGACAGCATGTCAGGCAAGCATGTACTTGAAAACTGTGTATCATTTGATAACAAGGCTAAAGGTATTGATTCTAACTCATGCCCGGATATAATTGTTAAGAACTGTACAACATTTAACAATGAATCATATAACATTGCACTTTATACAAATACAGCAAAGAATACAGATTTTGCTACAAATGGTGTTATTTCATACAGAACACAGAATCTTGATCAGGTAGAGCAGTTTAAGTTACTTGGAACACAGGATAAGAAGAAAGTTGATAATGATACTAACTATTTCTGGCTTTATGATGGAGATGCAGCTAAGAATTCAAAAGATGCTGTAAAAGCTGATTGGTTCGTTTCAACAGATACAGGTATGAATTATGAAACACATAAATATTCATCACTCAAAGTGACAAGAAATGCAGATAATACAATTAATATGAATGGTCTTCTTGTTCTTACAGATAAGGCTCCGGCAAATGCAGGTGCAAGAATGACAGGTACAGCTTCGGGTGTTATTAATGTTCCAGAGTCAATTAAGGCTCATAAGACACTTTCTATTTCAGGAAATAATACTGTAAAAGGTAATACAACTGATATAGCGGTTATAAGAGGAACAGAGACAGAAATCGTTTGGAGAATAGATGCAGATATTTCAACATTTGATTATATTGTAGTTGATGATGTTGTTCTTGATAAGTCTAAATATACAGTAACAGAAGGTTCAACTGTTATTACATTCAAGGCTTCTTATATTAAGAGCTTAAAGGCTGGAGAGCATACATTCAGAGCATACTTTACAGATGGTTATATTGCAGAAACAAAGCTGGAAGTTATTCCTGACACAGGTGATTTCTCAGTTAATATGATTGTTGTATATGCTGGTATTATGTTATTGGCATTATTAGCAGGAGTAGTTGTTTTCTTTGAAGAGAAGAAAAGAAGAATCTAATATTATAGACAACTAATTGTGATTTATTAATAAAATAAATCAATATTGAAAAGGCACGGGCGTAAGCTTGTGCCTTTTCTTCACTTTCAGTGACATTTTCGGCGTGCATACAGTTTACTGGCATCATTGCAGTATGCGGTGTCGCACTACGTTGTTATTTACAATAAAATTTATAAATGGTATAATAATTTAAAATGTTTTTGTTTGATGGAGATTATTATGAAGAGCAAGGGCAGAAATCAGATTTATAAATTGTCGGGAAAACTGAAGTCATATATTATGTGGCCGCTATATGTAGGCATAATACTTTTAATTGTCACTGTTGTTATGTATGTCAAAGATACATCCTGTGGTAATATTATGCTGGGTTTTGTCATGCTTTATGCAGTTGTTTACGGGATTATGATTTTTTATTTCAGACCCGGAATTATGCATGAGATGATAGAATTCTCTTCTAATTATTCACAGGTACAGCATCAGCTTTTATACGAACTCAGTGTTCCGTATTGCCTGCTTGACAATAACGGACGTGTTCTGTGGATGAACAGAATTATGATGGAAAAAACTGATAAAAAGAAAGATTTCCGAAAAAATATACAAAGCATTTTTCCACAGATTAAGCCGGAAGTATTTCCGACAGGAGAAGATGCGAAAGAGATGCGTCTTGCATATAATGGCAGGGATTATCTTGTAGAGATGAAGCGGATTGCTGTTGATGCACTTACGCAGCAGGTTGATATAATTGAGACAGAACAGAATAATTCGTTTATTGCGATGTATATGTTTGATGAGACAGATATTAACATGTATATCCAGAAAATAAAGGATGAGCGTTTTGTTGTTGGGCTTATTTATATTGATAATTATGAGGAAGCACTTGAAAGTATAGATGATGTCAGACGTTCATTATTTATAGGTCTTATAGATAAGAGAGTTAATAAGTATTTTGCGTGTGGTTCTGCGATAGTAAGAAAGATGGAAAAAGACAAATATCTTGCTATTTTCAGATATAAATATTTAGAGAAACTTATGTCAGACAGATTCAGTTTACTCGAAGATATTAAGAGCGTAAAAATAGGCAATGAAATGACACTTACATTAAGTATCGGCGTTGGCACAGGTGCAAGTGATTATGCAAAGAATTATGATGTTGCGAAATCAGCAATGGATCTTGCACTTGGACGAGGCGGAGACCAGGCTGTTGTTAAAGATGGCGAGAAGACACTTTACTATGGCGGCAAGAGCCAGCAGATGGAAAAAAATACAAGAGTAAAGGTGCGTGTAAAAGCACATGCATTAAGACAGATTCTTGAACCGACACAGACGGTCCTTATAATGGGACATAAACTTGCAGATATAGATGCATTTGGTTCGGCGATTGGTATATATGTAATATGCAGACGACTTGGTAAAAAAGCACATATTGTAATTAATGATGTGACAAGCAGTGTTAAGCCTTTTATGGATAGATTTCTTAATAATGATGATTATCCAAGAGACATGTTCCTTTTAAAAGAAGAAGCACCGGAATATGTAGATTCACAGACAGCAGTTATAGTTGTTGATGTTAATAAAGCTAAGATGACCGAATGTCCGGCACTTCTTGATATATGCAAGACAATAATTGTTTTTGACCATCACAGACAGTCAAGCGAGCCTATTACAGGAGCTGTTTTGTCATATGTTGACCCATATGCCTCATCAGCGGCTGAGATGATTACTGAGATGATTCAATATGTTGAAGATGGTGTTAAAATCAAGGCTTTTGAGGCAGATGCACTGTATGCCGGAATAAATATTGATACGAATGGATTTAATAATAAGTCAGGTCCGAGAACATTTGAGGCAGCAGCATTTCTTAGAAGACATGGTGCTGATGTCACAAGAGTAAGAAAGATGCTTCGTACGGATATGGCAGAATACAGGGCAGTTGCACAGGCGGTAAGCAAGGCAACAGTATACAGGGATGCATTTGCCATAACAGTATTTGACGGTGAAGGAGTTGAAAGTCCGACAATAGGCGGTGCAAAAGCTGCAAACCAGCTGCTTGACATATCAGGAATAAAAGCATCATTTGTAATAACAGCATACAATAATATTATATATATAAGTGCACGTTCTATTGATGAGGTAAATGTACAGCTTGTCATGGAAAAATTAGGCGGAGGTGGACATATGACAATCGCCGGTGCACAGCTTACGGATTGTACTGTTGACCAGGCAGTCCAGACAATAAAAGTTACATTGGATTCGATGATACAGGAAGGAGAAATATAATGGAAGTTATTTTATTACAGGACGTTAAGTCATTAGGTAAAAAAGGACAGATAGTAAAGATTAATGATGGTTATGCGAGAAATTATGTGTTGCCTAAGAAGCTCGGACTTGAGGCAAATGCAAAGAATCTCAATGATTTAAAACTTGAAAAAGCAAGACAGGCAAAACATGAAGCAGAGGAGCTCGCAGCTGCTAAGGAATTGGCAGTAAAGGTGGAGGCACAGCCTGTTAAAGTTACTATAAAAACAGGTGAAGGCGGAAGAACATTTGGGGCAGTTTCATCAAAAGAAATTTCTGTTGCTGCAAAAGAACAGCTGGGACTTGATATAGATAAGAAAAAGATGAAGCTTGAGGAATCAATCAAGACACTTGGAACATATGAAGTACCTGTTAAGCTTCATAAGGATGTAACTGCGAAATTAAGAGTCGTAGTAGGAGAAAGCAAGTAATGGAAGATGTGGCAATCACCAGAATTATGCCAAACAGCCTTGAGGCAGAGCAGTCTGTAGTAGGTTCCATGATTATGGACAAGCAGGCGATTATAACTGCCGGTGAAATGCTTGTGGCTGATGATTTTTACCATAACCAGTATGGTGTCATGTTTCAGACCATGGTTGACATGAATAATGAGGGCAGACCTGTTGATATTGTAACATTGCAGGAACGTCTCAAGGAAAAAAATGTATCCGCAGAAGTTTACAGCCTTGAATTTATAAGAGATTTGCTGGCAGCAGTTCCAACATCTGCAAATATACGTCAATATGCAGGAATAGTTAAGGATAAATCAATTCTTCGTAATATAATCCGTGTTAATGATTCAATTGCTAATGATTGTTATGCCGGAACGCAAAAAACAGAAGATATACTTGCGGATACGGAAAAAAAGATATTTGACCTTGTAAAAAATAAAGGAAACCATGAATATAAGCCTATTGATAAGGTTGTTCTTGAAGCACTTGATAAAATTTCATCTGCGGCAAAAAACAGAGGAGCGGTTACTGGTGTCCCGACAGGATTTAAAGATTTGGACGGATATCTTTCAGGACTTCAGCCATCGGATTTTGTACTTGTCGCGGCAAGACCTTCGATGGGTAAGACGGCATTCGTGTTAAATGTAGCAGAAAATGTCGCAATAAAACAAGGAATAACAACTGCAATATTTTCATTGGAAATGTCAAATGTCCAGCTTGTAAACAGAATGCTCAGTCTTGAATCTACAGTGGATGCTGATAAATTAAGAAAAGGACGTCTTGATTCGAGTGACTGGGGCAAATTGATAGAAGGTGCGGACAGTATTGCAAAGTCACATCTTATAATTGACGATACACCTGGTATTTCAATTTCAGAACTGCGTTCAAAGTGTAGAAAGTATAAGATGGAAAATGACCTCGGACTTGTCATAATTGATTACCTTCAGCTTATGAGTGGAAGCGGCAGACGAAGTGACAACAGACAGCAGGAAATTTCAGATATTTCAAGAGCTTTAAAAGCTCTTGCAAGAGAGTTGAATGTTCCGGTTGTCACACTTTCGCAGCTTAGCCGAGCTGTTGAACAAAGACCCGATCACAGACCGATGCTTTCAGATTTGAGAGAGTCGGGAGCTATCGAGCAGGATGCGGATGTTGTAATGTTTCTTTACAGGGATGATTATTATAATAAAGATACAGATATAAAAGGAATTGCTGAGATAATTATTGCAAAGCAAAGAAACGGTCCAATCGGAACTGTTAAAATGGCATGGATTCCGGAGCAGACAAGATTTGCAGATTTACTTGACAGAGGTCAGAGAGTATAGATTATATAAAAAGATATACAACTAACAGAGGTTATATATAACTAACATAGACTTATAAAAAAATCACAACGTATTAAGCGTTGTGATTTTTTCGTATGTACACAGCTGAATATCAACTGTATTATACAATCTACTGTGGATTTGGAGCGCCTACTGGACAGACAGAAGCACAAGCACCACAATCAACACATACATCAGCATTGATTTCCATATGAGAAGCACCTTCACTGATTGCTTCTACAGGACAACCTGATACACAAGCACCACAGCTGATACATTCATCGTTAATTACATATGCCATAGTTATAATCCTCCTTAAAATGTTTGTTGACATGATTATACGATATTATGTGCAAAAATTCAACACTGAAACGCAATTTAACAGAGTATTATTAAAGATAAAAAGTATCAAAAATGTTTGAAAAATGGGTAAAATGGGAAAAATAACACAGCTTGACTTTTTTGTCTGTTACTATTATATTAGATGTACCAAAAATAAAATCAGGAGGTTTAGCAATGGCTAAGATTACTAAGGACACTACTATTGGTGAAGCTATACAGATTGATGCCGGAATAATTCCTATTCTTATGAGTGCTGGAATGCATTGCGTAGGATGTCCTTCATCAGCAGGTGAGACAATTGAAGAAGCAGCAATGGTTCATGGACTTGATTGTGAAGCATTGATGGAAGATATAACAGATTATTTAGAGTCTGTTGGCTAAAAATAACCCGGCTGCCGTATAACTTAATGTAAAGAATCTTAATTTACATTAAGCTTCAGACAGCCGGGAAATTTATATTATATTTTTACAATGGTCTGTATAGCATGCTTTTTTATAATACATTCATAATGTTCGTCAAAAAATGTAAGGCTGCTTGCAGGCATATTTTCTTTATTACCATATTCGGATAGAATATTGCATGTCTTGTTAAAATCACTGCTTGTGCATGTGATTTTTTCAATAACGAGGTAATATCTGTTATTTTTTTTATCTTTATATAAAGAATTCCTGTCAGAATATAAAGGATATACTACATGTGCAGCTGATTCAAAGTTTTCAAAATTATCAAAAGAATATATTCTTATAACAGGCTTGATGGTTTCGGTCTGTGCCGTATGTGAATTCTGTTTATCTGAAGATTCATCTTTACTATCAGGCAGAATAGCATCTTTTAGCGGAACAAAACTGTCATCAGTTGTTTTTTCAATATTCTTGTTAAGGTATTCCTTTACTTTGCTGAACAGATTAATGACGTCGTTTGCGGTCTTTGCATCGGGAAGAACAACATCATCAGAATTATCATCTTCATCAAGTTCATCTGCAGCAGTAGGTGCAGGAGAGTTACCTGATATATTTTCAATAGTGTCAAAGTCATCAAAATCGTCATCGAAAGGATAAAATGAATCATTATCATCATCGCTATCAGATGAGAATCGTGAAAAGCGGGTATCCAGTTCTTCAGGGTCGTCAACTTTGGTGACTATAAGAACAATACATTCTGCTGACACAGGAATCGCCTCAATCATAAGAGGAATATCTTCGGCATCAAATCCTAATTCGGCAGAAGCCTGCTGCATCATATCTCTGAATAAAGCTTTTGCTTTGTCACTGCCATAAGCAAGTTCGCTTATTTTTAAATGTCTTGCGGCAAGGTCAGCTTTGTTGAGTGTACAGCGTATCTGGTTGTCATTTATCTTTTCAATCTTCATATAATCACTTCCAATCTGGCAATCCGTCCATACATATTTTTCTGGATTGGTTGTAAAATAATAATACCCATTTTTGATGGATATGTAAAGGTATTTGAGGCGTTAAAAAATATTATTTACTAAAAATTTATATTTGTTATTGACTTTTTAAAATATTGTGGTAATATAATAACTGAACCAATTAGTATTGTAGAAAAGGAGGTTAATTAAATATCTGATAAGTATGAGATTATAAAGGTTCTTGCCAGGACCGGTCATTCTACGGTATATCTTGTAAGGCATAAGCTTCTTAATGTATACAGAGCTGCCAAGATAGTTATGAAGACTTGTGATGATTATGAGAGAATACTGCGGGAGGCTGATATGATTAAGAACCTCAAGTGTCCAGGCATACCGGTCGTATTTGACATTGAAGATAACAATGATAGTATCTGCATTATAGAAGAATATATTTCTGGTAAATCTTTGACGGAATATATAAGTGAGGCAGGATGCATTACCGCACATGATATGGCAGATATAGGCATCAGGATTTGCGATATTATTTCATATCTCCACGAATGTGCAGGGATAGTTCATCTTGATATTAAGCCATCTAATATAATTATAAGAGATAATTCAGATGGGAAGCGGGAAGTATTCATTATTGACTTCGATAATTCAGATATGATTGATGGACGCCATGCCGGGCATGCAATGTATATAACAGCGGGCTATGCTGCACCGGAACAGTACAACGGTGATGGCAGTGTCAGGTCAGATATATATAGTATTGGAATTTTACTTTTGTATATGGCATCAAGTGGTCATGTACAGTCTTTTACATCCGAAGCAGAATCGGTCTGCCGGTTGTATTCAAATTCAATTGGACCTGTTATAAGAAAGTGTATCAGGCACAATTCGATTCAAAGATATAAGTCCATAGCAGCATTACGAAAAGAGCTATGCAGTATATCGGATACCATGAATTACAAAAAAATAGCAAAATTTGATATTACAAAGAAATTTTTAGGATTTTTTCGTGGAAAGAAATCTGTAATAGCGGATAAAAACAATACTGATAAGGTTTGTCATATATATGTATATGGTTTTATGCATAATTCGGGTGCTACACATTTCTGTCTTTGTTTTGCATCATTCTTAAAAAGAAAGAAACGGAATGTTATATGTATCAGGCATAATGACACATCAGATTACAGGGCAGTTACAGACAAAGGAACATTATGTAACGGTATATATACAATAGGAGCAGATAAGATTAAGGGAAAAGCCGGGATTGATATTATACCTGATTATAATGGCTGCATCACATATAATCTGTCAGGATATGAGTATATAATTCATGACTGCGGATGTATAGACGAGCACTGTAACAGTAGAAGAGGTGAATGTGCAGAAGGTGGAAAAGATGGCATTACTATATTTGTAGGCAATACGAATTACCGAAGAAATAATATGACAGCTATGGAAAATGTAACAAGTGACAGCATTATTTTTATTAATCATATTGGTGGAAGAGAATTTTATGATTTCATAAGCAGTTATAAAGGTAAGTGCAGAATTTACCGTTTCCCATGTATATATGAATGGGATAGTGCTAATGAACTGTTTGAGGAGGAAGCAGATGAAATTATGGAAATTATTGAAAAATAATATACCACGCACATCTGCATTATTACATGGCAGCAGAATGCTGAAAGTCGGTGTGATTGGTGCAGGACGCGGAGTTGGGACAACACATTTTGCGTTGATGGCATCTAATTATTTTGCAAATGGTTTAGGTTATAAGACTGCTGTCGTAGAATGTAATGGTCATGGAGATTTTGTGAAATTATACGATGAGACAAAAAATATGGATGGAGACATGCAGTGTTTTTCATATAAAGGAATTGATTGTTGCATATGTCCGACGACAGATGAATTAGGGCAGCTGTATATGAAAAAATATAATGTGGTAATCTGCGATATGAATTATGAAGCAAAAGATAATATTGCCGAATTTTTAAGATGTGATGTACGTATAGTGGTCGGTTCCACTTCGGTATATAAACTGGGAAGATTGATAAGAGCCGTTGAAGGCTTTGAAGGTGCAGATTTTATGGTGGCAGTTTTTATGTCAGATAAAAAACAACTAAGAAAACTGACTAAAAATTACAATATAAAAGCTGTGGATATTCCGGTTGAGATAAATCCAATGAAAATGACATCAGAAACGCTTGAATGGTTTGCGTATTATCTTGGAATTACATAAAAGTTTAAAAGCACAAAAATATATATCACAACAAAAGGAATAAATAACCCATTGACGGGGCTGCTTCACTGATATAAGTGGGCAGCCTCACAAAAATTTAATCATATTAAAGAAATAGAAAGAATAAAAATGTAGTAAAAAATACTCCTGAAACTATATGGAGGGAGCAGGATTGAATTATAAAAAATTAGTTACAGCAATGAGCGTAATGACACTGGCGGCGGTGTATACAGCAGCATGTATTGCATTGCCAAGATTGGTGAAAAATCCGGGGCAGGGAATCCGGACACGTAAAGATGTATATAGTAATGCAGACGCAGAAAGTGAAGATACAGGAATAAAGATTGATTTTACAAAGAAAACAGTGGTGATTGACAGCGGACATGGCGGTATTGACCCGGGGAAGAAGAGCGATAATGGAATTCTTGAAAAGGATGTTAATCTTTCAATAGCAAAAAAACTGCAGAAAAAATTGATTGATACCGGATTTAATGTTGTAATGACGAGGGAAGATGAAAACGGTCTATACAGTGAAAATGATGATAACAAGAAAATTGCTGACATGAAGAAACGATGTCAGATTATAAAAGACAGCAAAGCGGATATAGTGGTAAGCATACATCAGAACAGCTTCCAGAGCCAGGATGTAAAGGGAGCACAGGTGTTTTATTATAAACACTCTGTAGAAGGTAAAAAGCTGGCAGAAATATTGCAGGCTTCTTTTAAGGAAAATCTTGATTCTGAAAATAAAAGAGTTGAAAAGGCAGACAGCACATATTATATGCTTGTACATACATCAGCTCCGACAGTAATTGCTGAGTGTGGATTTTTGTCAAATCCGACAGAGGCATCACTGCTAAACAGCAGCGAATACCAGCAGAAAATAGCTGAAGCTTTATATAATGGAATAATAAATTATTTTTGTGATGAAAAGCATAATAATTGAAATATATAACAGCTGAATTGGGGTTTACACTCATATAAAACTCGGCTATAATATGTATACATTCTGAAAAGAGGATATGATTATGGATACTGTAATAAAAAAAATAATGCATGATGACAGTGATGATGAGATATATGAGCAGGCAGCAGAGATTTTAAAGAATGGCGGACTTGTTGCATTTCCTACAGAAACGGTATATGGACTTGGTGCGGATGCTCTTGATGAAAAGGCATCTGCAAAGATATATGCGGCAAAGGGAAGACCTTCTGATAATCCGCTTATTGTGCATATTGCTGATAAGAAAGATTTAGAAGTGCTTTCATGTGATGTAAATGATATGGCAGTAAAGGCAGCAGAGGCTTTCTGGCCGGGACCACTCACGATGATTCTTAAAAAGAAAGATATAGTTCCAGACAGCATAACAGGTGGTCTTGGAACGGTTGCTATAAGAATGCCGAGTCATCCTGTGGCTGCAAGGCTTATTAAAACATCCGGTGTATATATAGCAGCACCTAGTGCGAATATTTCGGGTAAGCCGAGCCCTACAAAGGCAGAACATGTAATTCATGATATGAATGGAAGAATCAATATGATTATAGCTGATGACACAGTGGATATAGGCGTGGAATCTACCATAGTCGATCTGAGTGAAGATGTGCCAACTATTTTGAGACCTGGATTTATAACTAAAAAGCAGCTTGAAGATGTGCTTGGAGAAGTGAAAGTTGACCCGGCTGTTATGGGAAATGTAGCAGATGGAATAGTTCCAAAAGCACCTGGCATGAAATACAAGCATTATTCACCGGATGCCAATGTGGTTATTGTTACAGGTGATTCTGATAAAGTGGTCGGCAAAATCAATGAATTATGTGAGCTTAGAAGAAAAGAGGGCAAACGTGTCGGCGTAATGACAGTCAGCGAGGATGCAGGATGCTATAATGCTGATAAGGTTGTAGATATGGGCAGCAGATGTGATGAGGCACTCGCGGCAAAGAATCTGTTTGCAGCACTTAGAAGTTTTGATGAAGATGGAATACAGTATGTATATTCAGAGAGTTTTCCGACTGATAATGTTGGCCAGGCGGTTATGAACAGGCTTATAAAAGCAGCAGGACATACAATTATCAAGGTCTGACGGGAGGCGGAACTGCTTATGAACACATATAATAAAATTATATTTGTCTGTATGGGAAATACATGCCGTAGTCCTATGGCGGCGACAATTATGCAGAACAGACTGTCAAAATATGATGTTATCGTAGAATCGCGTGGCATGGTTGTGCTTTTTGAAGAACCATATAATCCCAAAGCGGTTGCGGTTGCGGCAAGCCATAATATGATTATGCCAAGTAATAATGCAATAGAGATTGCCAATAATGATTTTGGAAAGGATACGCTTGTTCTGGTTATGAATGCCTCAATGAAGCAGAAACTATATGATTCATTTGACAGAGCAATTAATGTGTATACATTATGTGAATTCTGCGGTGAACCTGAAGAAGAAGTACAGGATCCATATGGAAAAGGTATTGAAGAATATAATGTATGTTTTGAACAGCTGCAGCATCTGGTTGATATAGCAGCTGACAATATTATAAATAATATAAAACAAAAAGAAGAAAAAGGAGAATAAAAAATGATAGCAATTGGTAGTGACCACGGCGGAATTGAACTTAAAGAGCAGATGATAGAGCATCTTAAAAAAAGAGGAATTGAGTGTAAAGATGTGGGATGTTATTCAAAAGAGTCATGTGATTATCCGGTATATGCAAAGAAAGTTGCCGGTGAAATTCTTTCTGGAGAATGCGAGCAGGGTATTCTTATATGTGGAACAGGAATTGGAATGAGCATGGCTGCAAATAAGATTAAAGGTATAAGAGCAGCACTTTGCGGAGATTGTTTTAGTGCACAGATGACAAAGGAACATAATAATGCGAATGTATTATGTCTCGGTGCAAGAGTAATTGGATCTGAACTTGCATTCAGAATTGCAGATACATTTATTGATTCAAAGTTTTCTAATGATGAACGTCATATCAGAAGAATAAATATGCTTGAACAGTAATATTGCAGATTGGAGGATTTTCAATGAGCGATAAAAGAACAGACTATATTTCGTGGGATGAATATTTTATGGGTGTTGCCAAAATGTCGGCACTTCGTTCCAAAGATCCGAATACCCAGGTCGGTGCATGTATAGTAAGTAATGACAATAAGATTCTTTCTATGGGATATAACGGATTGCCAAGAGGATGCTCAGATGATGAATTCCCATGGGCAAGAGAAGGTGCACCACTTGATAATAAGTATATGTACACAGCACACAGTGAACTGAATGCAATTCTTAACTATCGTGGTGGAAGTCTTGATAATGCAAAGATGTATGTAACGCTTTTTCCATGCAATGAGTGTGCGAAGGCTATAATTCAGGCGGGAATAAAAACAATTGTATATGATTGTGATAAATATGCTGATACGGCATCCGTTATTGCATCAAAGAGAATGCTTAATGCAGCAGGTGTCAGATATTATCAATATCAGAGAACAGAAAGAGAAATAACTATTACATTATAATTGTTAATGGCAATAGTAATATGCCGGTTTTGCAAGTCGGAAAAGTATTTTATAAACATGCAAAACCGGTTGCTATGAGAATATGATATTTAATTAAAAAATATCTTATATTTCTTTATCTTTTGAAAAATAACTGTCAAGTTTATATATATAATCTTTAAATGAGCCATCGTATATAATAGATAAAAGATTATTAAGGCGGTGAAGTGAAGCAGTCAAAAGGGATGTGCTTATTAATTCGTTGCTGCAGGCATCAGCGAGTTCATCAAGATCCACAACTTTTACAAATCCGGAATTTTCAATAATTACATCGGCAAGAAGGTCGGTAAATATATATTCGTCTTTCAGACTGTTATAATCAGTGTCTATTATATCGCAGTAGATATATTTCAGCTTGTTTTCAGATGTAAAAAACTTGCTTATTTTCCAGCCTTCATTAAGACAGTACATGGAGATTCCATGTGAGAATTCTGCTTTTGGATGAATGGTATTCCATTTTGTGACAATAATGTCTTTGCTGATATGAATGATGTGGTCGTTTTTTAAATGAAGACATTCATCTGGGATTAAACGTCGTCTGTATAAATCGCTCATGGTAATCTCCGTTCTATATATCTATATAAAATTTGGTATAAATTATCTGTTAAATTAAAATGAAAATTGTATTAAGTACTTATTTTAAGTGAATTATAGCAATATAAAGCTATAAATTCAATCGTTTTATTGATGTAAAAAAAATGGACTTATTTGATTTTAAATGTTATTATAATAGTAAACGAAATTTGAGAGGATATTCGTATGGGCTCTAGTGATAAGAATTCTGAGTATCGCAACATTATTTTAATTTCGCAGGTTGGCATATGTGTGATGATACCGATGTTTTTATGTATGGCATTGGGAATATGGCTTGATAAAAAGTTTGGAACATATTTTACACTTCCTTTGCTGGTTGTTGGAATAGCTGCTGGTGCGAGAAATGCCTATGTACTTGTTATGAATGTTGTAAAGAGCGAAGAAAACAGACGAAAAAAGCGTCAGGAAGACGAAATTAAGCGGAAAATTGAAAGGGCTAATCAAGAAAAAGAAAATGACAAACAGACTTAGAGATTTAAATGAGGCATTGCCTGAAATATTGGTAATAGATTTATTATATCTTATTATTGGTGAGATTGTTATATTCCTTTTATTTGAGAATCCGGCAAAATTTGCAGTTGGATTTCTGGCAGGGGTAATTTATGCCATTTTTTGTGTGTTGAACATGAGCTTTAAAGTGCGTAAAGTGGTATATGGAAAAGCTAATCCTAAAAAGTCATATCTGTTAGGTTATCTTTTGAGGCTTACGGTTATGATTGCCATATTTGCAATATTGTATCTTTGTGATATCGGAGATCTGCTTGCGGCACTTGTTGGAATGTTCATTATGAAGCTGTCTGCGTATCTGCAGCCGGCTGCCTTGAGAATATCGTCCAAAATACTAAGAAAAGGAGGAAAAGAATGTGGGGAGCATGGGTGTGACCTCGATGACCTCAATGATAGCCTGTGACAGCAGTTTTATGATTAAGTCACTCTATAAGTTCCGAATCCCGGGTATTGACTATGATTTCAGTATCAATACAACACATGTTGCTTTGCTTATAGTCTCTATATTTATTCTTGTTGTTGCTATAATTGCAAGAATTAAGATTAATAAGGCAGAAGCATCAGACACACCGGGATTTTTCCAGAATATAATAGAGCTGATTGTAGAAATGCTTCAGACCATGGTTGAAGGAATTATGGGAAAAAATGCGAACAAGTTTGTAAACTATATGTCTACATTGTTCCTTTTTATAATTATATCCAATATTTCAGGTCTGTTTGGCTTGAGACCGCCTACGGCGGATTACGGTGTTACGCTGTGTCTTGGTCTTATAACATTTGTACTCATTCAGTTTAATGGTATAAAGAAAAATAAAATCAGACATTTTACGGCACTGTTTCAGCCAATATGGTTCTTATTTCCTATTAACCTTATTGGTGAGTTTGCAGTTCCATTGTCTCTTTCATTGCGTCTTTTCGGAAATATTATGTCAGGTACAGTTCTTATGGGACTTATATATGACTTGCTCAACCCGTATACAATCGGTGGTGGAGCATTGCTTCATGCGTACTTTGACCTGTTTTCGGGATGCATTCAGGCATACGTATTCTGTATGCTGACAATGGTATATATAAATGATAAAATTGCCGACGAATAACGTACGGTGTAAAATTAATTTTAATGGAGGATTTTAAACATGAATATTAGTGGACAGGAATTTATCCAGGCTATGTCAGCTATTGGTGCAGGTATTGCTATGATCGCAGGTGTAGGTCCTGGTATTGGACAGGGTATTGCAGCCGGACACGGTGCTGCAGCAGTTGGACGTAATCCAGGAGCAAAGTCAGCAATCACTTCAACAATGCTTCTTGGACAGGCCGTTGCCGAGACAACAGGTCTTTACGGTTTCGCCGTTGCTATTATCTTAATGTTCGTTAAGCCATTTAAGTAAAATAACAATGAGATTACGTAAAATTAAAAATTGTCAGGAAGGAGGCTATATATTTTGAGTTCCTTGGGAAGTACAATGATAGCCCTGGCGGATGATGGCAGACTGTTTGGTCTGGATTACCAGCTTCTTTTTGATGCTTCAATCACAGCTATAAATGTATTTATATTATTTATATTACTTTCATTTATATTATTTAATCCGGTCAGAAATATGTTAAAAAAGAGACAGGATAAAATTACAAGTGACAGAGAAAATGCTGAGGCAGATAAGAAAGAAGCCCTTGCCATGAAGCAGGAATATGAAGCAAAACTTAAAGCTGCCAATAAAGAGGCAGAGGGCATTTTAAGCGATGCAAGAAAAGTTGCAAAGCATAATGAAGAAAAGATTGTTGCTGATGCAAAGCAGGAAGCAGCAAGAATAATTGCCAGAGCTAATACTGAGGCAGAGCTTGAAAAGCAGAAAGCAGCAGATGAAGTCAAGCAGCAGATTATTGCAGTTGCAAGACTTATGGCATCTAAGGTTGTGGCTGAATCTATATCAGAAGCAGACAGTCAGGCACTTATTGAACAGACTTTGAATGAAATGGGTGATAAGACATGGCTAAGTTAGCGGCAACAAAATACAGTGAAGCTATATTTGAGCTTGCTGTGCAGGAAGGACGAGTGGATGAGTTCTATAATGAAGCCGGAGTCATTCTTAAAGAGTGCTCAGAAAATGATGAGATTTCAAAGCTTTTAAATCATCCGAAAGTCAGCAAAGAAGATAAAGAACATTTTATAGAGGATACATTTGGAAGAGTTATTTCAAAAGAGATGACAGGTCTTCTTGTTCTTATGATTGCTAAAGACCGACATAAGGACATTGTTGAAACTCTTAATATGTTTATGGCAAAGGTGCTTGAATACAAAAAGATAGGCACTGCATATGTAAAAACAGCTGTTCCACTCAGTGAGGAACAAAAAGAAAAGGTATTAAAACGCCTTTTGGCAACAACGGATTATAAAGAATTCCGCATGAATTATTCTGTTGAGCCGGAGCTGCTTGGAGGAATGATTATTCGTATAAATGATCGTGTTGTAGACAGCAGCATAAAAACAAAATTAGATAAGCTTGCAGGAGATTTGAAAAAAATCCAGTTATCGTAAGTTTATACTTTAATAGAAAGAAGGTGCGTTAGTCTAATGAATTTGAGACCGGAAGAAATCAGTTCTGTTATTAAAGAACAGATTGAAAGGTATGCTACAGGCCTTGAAGTATCAGATGTAGGTACTGTAATTCAGGTTGCGGACGGTATTGCACGTATACATGGACTAGAGAAAGCAATGCAGGGTGAACTGCTTGAATTCCCAGGCGGGGTTTACGGAATGGTATTGAACCTCGAAGAGGATAATGTTGGTGCAGTTCTTCTCGGCGATTCACGAAATATCAGTGAAAAAGATACAGTAAAGACAACAGGACGAGTAGTTGAGGTTCCTGTTGGCGATGCACTTATTGGAAGAGTTGTTAATGCACTCGGACAGCCAATTGATGGAAAAGGACCTATCAATACAGATAAGTTCCGTCAGATTGAAAGAGTTGCATCAGGCGTTATTACAAGAAAATCAGTTGATACACCACTTCAGACAGGTATTAAGGCTATTGATGCCATGGTACCAATTGGAAGAGGACAAAGAGAGCTTATTATCGGTGACCGTCAGACAGGAAAGACTGCTATTGCTGTTGATACAATTATCAACCAGAAAGGTCAGAACGTAAAATGTATCTATGTAGCAATTGGACAGAAAGCGTCTACAGTTGCTAACATAGTTAAGACTCTTGAAGAAAATGGTGCTATGAGTTATACAACAGTTGTAGCTTCTACAGCAAGTGAGCTTGCACCATTACAGTATATTGCACCATATTCAGGATGTGCAATTGGTGAGGAATGGATGGAACAGGGACAGGATGTTTTAGTTGTTTATGATGACTTGAGTAAACATGCTGCCGCATATCGTACACTTTCATTGCTCCTTAAAAGACCACCAGGACGTGAAGCTTACCCTGGTGATGTATTCTATCTTCATTCAAGACTTCTCGAAAGAGCTGCCAGAATGTCAGATGAGTACGGCGGAGGTTCTCTTACAGCACTTCCTATTATTGAAACACAGGCAGGAGATGTATCTGCGTACATTCCTACAAATGTAATTTCAATTACAGATGGACAGATTTATCTTGAGACAGAGATGTTCAATTCAGGTTTCAGACCAGCTGTTAATGCCGGTTTGTCAGTATCACGAGTTGGTGGTTCTGCACAGATTAAGGCTATGAAGAAGATTGCGGCTCCTATTCGTACAGAGCTTGCCCAGTACAGAGAGCTTGCATCATTTGCACAGTTTGGTTCAGAACTTGATGCTGATACAAAGGAAACTCTTGCACAGGGTGAAAGAATCAGAGAGATGCTTAAACAGCCACAGTATAAGCCAATGCCGGTTGAATATCAGGTAATAATCATCTATGCCGTTACAAAGAAATATGTTATTGACATAGATGTAGACAGAGTTATAGATTTCCAGGATGGATTATTTGAGTTTATTGATACTAAATATCCTCAGATACCGGAGAAAATCAAAGAGACAAAGGTACTTGATGAAGAGACAGAAAAAGAGCTTATCAGTGCTATAGAAGCATTTAAAAAGACATTTAAATAAAACAGTGGATGGAGGTAATGGATTATGGCCTCAATGAGAGACATAAAAAGACGTAAAGACTCGATTCAGAGTACCGGTCAGATAACTAAAGCCATGAAACTCGTTTCCACCGTTAAGCTGCAAAAAGCTAAAGGAAGGGCAGAGAATACAAAACCATATTTCGATTTGATGTATGAGACAGTCCAAAGTATTCTGGCAAAGTCAGGACACATTAACCATAAGTATCTTAAAGAGTCAGAATCTGACAAAAAAGCTGTAATTGTGGTTACTGCAAACAGAGGTCTTGCCGGCGGTTACAATTCCAACATAACCAGAATGATTATTGATGAAGGTTTTACTAAGGAAAATACCGTTGTATATGCTGTCGGTAAAAAAGGACGTGAATTGCTTGAAAGAAAAGGATATGAAATAAAAGCTGATTATTCTGAAGCAATTAATGACCCTATTTACAAAGATGCGAAAGAAATTTGTGATGATGTGCTTTCAGCATTTGCAGATGGTGAGGTAGGAGAAATTTATCTTGCATATACAGTATTCAAAAATACAGTTGTGCATGAACCTCAGTTAATCAGACTGCTTCCTGTAGAGGCAGATGATGCCGCACATGAAACAGACGGAAGTGAAGCACTTATGACATATGAACCAAGCGAGGAAGAAGCACTTGATATGATTATTCCCAAGTATGTATGCAGCCTGGTTTATGGTGCACTTATTGAGTCTGTTGCAAGTGAAAATGGTGCCAGAATGCAGGCAATGGATAGTGCAACAAGCAATGCAGAAGAGATGATTTCAACTCTGTCGCTTAAGTACAACAGAGCCCGTCAGGCATCTATTACGCAGGAGCTTACTGAAATTATTGCGGGCGCTAATGCTATCGAATAAAAATATGGAGGCTAGATTAAATGGCAGAGAAAAATATAGGTAAAATTACCCAGATTATCGGTGCCGTTTTGGATATAAAATTCCAGAATGAGATGTTGCCAGAGATTAACTCAGCGATTAACATTACAAGAAGTAATGGTGAGCGTCTGGTTGTCGAAGTTGCCCAGCATCTCGGTGATGATACAGTAAGATGTATTGCCATGGGACCGACAGATGGTCTTGTCAGAGGAATGGATGCAGAAGCTACAGGTGCTCCAATATCTGTTCCTGTTGGTGAGAACACATTGGGAAGAATGTTTAATGTACTCGGTGATCCAATTGATAACAAGCCGGTACCTGAGACAGAAGAATATATGCCGATTCACAGAAAGGCACCGGCATTTGAAGAGCAGTCAACATCTACAGAGATGCTTGAAACAGGTATCAAGGTAGTTGATCTTCTTTGTCCTTATCAGAAGGGTGGTAAGATAGGTCTTTTCGGTGGTGCCGGTGTTGGTAAGACGGTACTTATTCAGGAACTTATCAGAAATATTGCTACAGAGCATGGTGGATACTCAGTATTCACAGGTGTTGGTGAGCGTACAAGAGAGGGTAATGACCTCTACTATGAAATGAAGGAATCAGGCGTTATCGAAAAGACAACAATGGTATTCGGTCAGATGAACGAACCACCTGGAGCCAGAATGAGAGTAGGTCTTACAGGACTTACAATGGCTGAGTACTTCAGAGATAAAGGTGGAAAGGATGTGCTTCTTTTCATTGATAATATTTTCAGATTTACACAGGCCGGTTCAGAAGTTTCAGCACTTCTTGGACGTATGCCTTCAGCCGTAGGTTACCAGCCTACACTTCAGACTGAAATGGGTGCATTACAGGAGAGAATCACATCTACAAAGAATGGTTCAATCACATCCGTTCAGGCTGTATATGTGCCGGCCGATGACTTAACTGACCCGGCACCTGCTACAACATTCGCACATCTTGATGCTACAACAGTTCTTTCCCGTTCTATTGTAGAGCTTGGTATTTATCCGGCTGTTGATCCGCTTGAATCAACATCAAGAATTCTTGACCCAAGAATTGTTGGTGAAGAACATTATCAGGTTGCACGTCAGGTACAGGAGATTTTACAGAAGTATAAGGAATTACAGGATATTATTGCAATTCTTGGTATGGATGAACTTTCAGAAGATGATAAGCTTGTTGTATCAAGAGCAAGAAAAGTTCAGCGTTTCCTTTCACAGCCATTCTTTGTGGCAGGCCAGTTTACAGGTCTTGAAGGAAGATATGTGCCTATTAGTGAGACAATTCAGGGCTTTAAAGAAATCATTGAAGGTAAATATGATGATATTCCTGAAGGATATTTCCTTAACTGCGGAAATATAGACGATGTTCTTGCTAAGGTTAATAAAGCCTGAAAGGAGCATATATGGCAGATAGATTTACGCTAATAGTCAACACACCTGACAGAGAATTTTATCGCGGTGATGTGACAATGCTTGAATTGACTACAAGTGAAGGCGATATTGGCATATATGCTGGACATATTCCGCTCACAGCTGTAATTGTTCCGGGCGTTATGACAATACACACTGATGAAGGCATTAAAAAAGCTGCTGTTCATGGTGGTATAATCGAAATTTTGCAGTCACAGGTAAATGTGCTTGCAGAAGTTGCCGAGTGGCCTGAAGAAATTGATGTAAACAGGGCTAACGAAGCAAGAATACGTGCTGAGAGAAGATTAAAGAGCAGCGATGCAGATGTAAATATTGTAAGAGCCGAGATGGCACTCAAGCGTTCACTTGCCAGAATTAATGCTGTAGATTAATAATACAGTTAATTTTATGAATAAACCTCCCGGGAGTGGTAATAATCCAATTATCACTTCAGGGAGGTTTTTATGTTAAAAGATATATTTTGTTATATAAAAATGAGTATAAGAGGAGAACTTGAAACGGATGGTGGTAAAAAGAAAATAAAATATCCTTTTCAGAAAATAGCAATAGTAATAGCACTTGCATTATGGACTATAACTGCAATCAACATATTATATTCAGAAAGTGCTTTAAGTGGTGAAGAAAGAATTATAAGTGCATTTGGAAGGCAGACATATTCGGATGTGTCATCATCAGTCAGTGCATATGGAAAATATGGTGATATCAGCATATCTGATAGTGCCAAAAAACTTATTTTAGAGAATATTGCAGAAAAAATCGGGATAAATCACTATATGATAAGTGATTTGGTGGATGAGGAGTATAATTCAGTTAAGACTTTGAGCCAGACATCTGTCAATGGTGATGTTATCCTGAAATTTATAACCCATGATGAGGATAAGCAGTATATTTATATCGGAATTACATTAAAAAATGGAATTGAATCAGCATTTACATACGAAAAAATTGTAAAGCAGATTTTAAAAGACCTTGAAATGACATCTGCTGTAAATGTCAATCTTAAAGGTGAAATAAATGGTAAACTTGATATTCAGGAAAAAAATGCACTTGCAGATTCACTGCTTGGAGAAGTGGGAGCAAAAATTGTTACGCAGAACAGAACAGATGATTTATATGTAATTTATGGTTATGATGATGAAATAGATGAGTATATTAATGTCGGAAGAGGGAAAGTCAATGTGTGTATTTCGGTAAATTATGATGAGATAGAAGATGTCACCTGTGTCTATTTCTCAACGCCAATGAATAATCAGGATTTTTAAATAAAAAAGTATAAAAACACAGATATAAAATATAGATATAAAAATTGTTTTATATTGCGGTTTTTTACTGAACGGATTACAATATAAAAGAGTATGTACATTGAAATGGAGATAAATACGCATATGAATTTACATGAATTATTTGATAAATGTCTGAATAAAAATTTAATTGATTTGACTATAAGCGGAAGAAAAGATAAATTGCAGGATGAGGTATCAAAAGTGAAGATTCGTCCTGTTATAATAAAAAACAACCTGTTATTTCAGGTATCTGAATACAAAGGAACAAAAGTTTACCATGACAATTACAGTGAAGCTGATGTCAGGAATTATATAGAAAAGATGATGACTGATAATTTTAAGCAGGCACAGTTTAAGATGACTGATGCAGATGCACAGGTTTTATCAGGAAAAAATTCAAATATGACAATTAAGTACAAAAAGAGCTGTGAAGTACGATGTCAGAAAGAATTGTCACATAACAGAAATAAAAAATATATTCTCGAGGAAGGCAAAAAGGTGGATTTTCTTGTAGACCTCGGAGTAATGACAAAAGAGGGTAAAATTGTTAATCAAAGATATGATAAATACCGCCAGATTAACAGATTTCTTGAGTTTATCGAGGATATACTGCCGGAACTTGACAGTACAAGAGAACAGACAATAATAGATTTCGGATGTGGAAAATCATATCTTACATTTGCAGTATATTATTATCTTAAAGTTTTAAAAGGCATGAATATAAGGATAATAGGTCTTGATTTAAAAGAAGATGTTATAAAAGAATGTAACAGGCTTGCAAAGAAATATGGATATGAAAAGCTTGAATTTCACGTAGGAGACATAGCTTCATTTAAAGATGTTGAACATGTTGACATGGTTATAACACTCCATGCATGTGATACAGCAACAGACTATGCACTTGGAAAAGCGGTAAAATGGGGTGCTAAGGTTATATTGTCAGTTCCATGCTGTCAGCATGAAGCAAATGGACAGATTAAATCAGAACTCTTATCTCCGGTATTCAAGTACGGAATTTTGAAAGAGAGGATGGCGGCAATATTTACAGATGCAATAAGAGCTGACATTCTTGAGGCAAACGGATACCAGACTCAGATTCTTGAGTTTATAGATATGGAACATACACCAAAAAATCTTCTGATAAGGGCTGTCTATACAGGAAAGAAGAACGGGGAAGCGGCAGAAAAGCTTAAAAAGATGGAGTCAGAGCTTAATCTTGACCTGACGCTTAACAAACTTTTATAAGAAAGGTGTAATTTATGAAAAATAAAAGTTTTTCAGGAAAATATATATTATATGTCATAATATTTATGGTTACTGCTATAGTGACATTTATATCAATGCATTATAAGACGGAGAGTGCCGCATCAGTTCTTATGTCAGAAGCAACACTTCCGGTTGTCATGGCAAAGACAGAAGCGGGAACACTTTATAATGCAATGCATGGATATACATGTGAAATTGATTATTCAAGACTTTCAACGGATCTTACACTGCTCCCGTCAGATAAAAAGCTTGCTATTGCAATTGATACATATGGTGAAAGTGTATCCTCAATATCATACAAAATCAGAGATTCAAGAGATATGTCGCTTATCGAGAGTACGAAAGTTGAAAACTTTGACAGTTCACCGTCAAGAGTAGAGGCTGTGCTTAACATAAAGAATCTTATTTCAGATGAAGTTAAGTATATTCTTGAGATTACGCTTAATACGAAAAATCATGAAAATGTATATTACTACACTACTGTTGTGAGTGGAATGAGCGATGGTATTCAGGAAAAACTTGATTATGTAATAGAATTTAACAAAAATACTTATGATGCATCAAATGTTAATGAAATTAGTAAGTATCTTGAGACAACTGCATCTGCTGACAATTCAAATTATGGAAAGATTAATATTTATAACAGTCTTGATCAGGTAAGATGGGGGGATCTGCATCCGTTTATCGAAAGTAATATCATACCATCGCTGTATGAGTCTGATGGTGATACTGCGGTTATTGCAATGGATTACACGGTTGGTGCCGGCAATGATAATGATTCATATGACACATACACAGTTCATGAATATTACAGAATAAGAAAAACGACAAGGGCAATGTATCTTCTTAATTTTGAGAGGGAATCAAATCAGGTATTCGATGGGAGAAATGATTTGCTCTCAAGTGGAAAAATCAATCTCGGAATACAGCCTGATTCTGATATAGAACTGATGGATGATGACAAGAATAACTACACATATTTTGAAAATGAGGGAAGTCTCTGGTGCTATGACAAGAGCAGCAATACATTTACAAAAGTATTTGCATTTGCATCTGATGACACAGATAACATAAGAGAGCGTTATGAAAGACATAAAATTAAGATTCTTGATGTCACAGAAGATGGAAATGCACAATTTATTGTATATGGATACATGAACAGGGGTATACACGAAGGTGCAACAGGTGTTTCACTTTACAGTTATAATTATGTTTCAAATGAAACAGAAGAGCTTTTGTTTATTCCGGTAAATATGTCATATGAAGCTTTGTGTGAGACTGTCGGAGATGTGGCTTATGTCAGTGATGACAGATCATTTTATATTGTTTTAAATGATACAATGTATTCAATTTCGCTGGACAGCAGGGAAGTTATGACAGCTGTTGATAAAATGTCTAAAGGCACATATAAAGTTTCAGGAAACGGACGGATAATAGCTTACAGTACCAATGGAGAACTTTATAATACTGACAGCATCAGGGTATTTAATATGGAGAGAGCCAATGATTATACAATAGATGCACCGCCCGGCGATAAGCTTATGGTTCTCGGATATGTTAATACAGATCTTATATATGGTATTGCACACAGCACTGATATTATAAATGATGAAAATGGTATTACTACATTTCCGATGTATAAAGTCTGCATAATGAATGAAGGTTATGAACTTATAAAAGAATATGAGCAGGATGGAGTATATGTAAGCAGTGCGAACGTTGACGGATTAAGAATTAATCTTGACAGAGTTGCTAAGAGTGATTCGGGTTATTCGGCTGTTTCAGTAGACCAGCTTATCAATAAAGATGAAAATAATACGAGTGAGCATGCATCATTTGATATAATATCTACTTCATTAAGAAAAGTAGAACAGGTTATTGTGCTTCCAAAAGGCGGTGGGAAGCCTGACTCGGTCATAACAAGAGCTGCAGGTTCTGTTGAGTATAAGGAAAACAGGACGATTGATATTAATGATATTCATATCGGTACATGTGAACGCTATAATGTTATAGGAAAAGGCAGATATTATAGCTCATATGACGATGCTGATAAAGCAATTATTGCGGCGGCAGGTAATTACGGTAATGTTTATGATGGAGAAAATAATATTATCTGGAAGAGATTTAAGACATCTTCATATATGATAAAAGGCTTTAGTTTATCGTCATCATATGGCAATTCATATGCGGCAGCTTCACATGCTGTTGAAAGCTTTATGGGAAGCGATAAGAATCTTACAAGGCTGACTTTGAAAGGTATTTCATTTGAAAATGCATTGTCATTTGTAAGTGATGGAAAACCTGTAATAGCAAAGACTGACGATGGTTATGTTGTAATAACAGCATATGATACGTCAAATGTGACATATATTGATGCTTCAACAGGAAGTGAAGTAACACAGACGCAGGCGAATGCGACAAAATTATTTACGCAGGCTGGCAATATTTATGTGACATATTATAAGAAATAAAGGTCAATATGTAAGTTATAGAGGTGCATATGGCAGCAAAAAAGAAGAAAAATAAGAAAAAGAAAATGGTTAAAAGAGTAATCCTTGGCATATTAGCAGTTCTTTTTATTGCAGGCGGCATTTATGCCGGTCCTAAGGCATTTGCAATATTACGCATGAGCAGGATTGCAAAGGCATTTGTTGAATCAAGCACAGCCAGTACATTTAAAGAGAGTAAGACGACGCTTGTATATGATACAAATGGGAACGAACTGTGCAAGATTAAAAGCAGCAAAGATATGTATTATGTCGATTTCAGTGATATTCCGCTAACACTCGATAATGCATTTGTTGTAATGGAAGACAGGGATTTTTATAATCATGACGGAATTGATTACAAAGCAATTGTAAGAGCAGCAATTGTAAATCAGAAGAGTAATGAAATCGCTCAGGGTGCGAGTACAATAACACAGCAGCTTGCAAGAAATATTTTTCTTACGCAGGAAGTAACATGGCAGAGAAAAATTGAGGAAATATTTATTGCGTGGGGGCTGGAAAAGAAATATTCAAAAGAGCAGATTCTGGAATTTTATCTTAATAATATTTATTTTGGAAATGGGTATTATGGTGTTGAGGCTGCAGCAAAAGGATATTTTAACAAAAGTGTTTCACAGCTTACATTGTCGGAACAGGCCTTTATAGCTGCGATTCCTAATAATCCGTCAAAATACAATCCGTTGACAGGATTTGATAAGACATTAAAAAGGCGTGACCTTATTTTACAGCAGATGTATGAGGCTGATTACATAAGTTATGTGGATTATTATATGGCAAAAGGCGAAAATATCGTTTTGAACCAGCCTGAACAGGAAAAAGAAGACAATTCAGTTGTTACATATGTAAGACATTGTGCTACAGAATCACTTATGAAATCGACAGGATTTTCTTTTCGTGATAATTTTTCATCTAAAGAAGATGAGGAAAGCTACGATTCATTGTATGATACATATTATACAAGATGCCAGCAGATGCTTCTTAGCGGAGGGTATACTGTGTATACATCATTTGATATGGATTTGCAGAATAAACTTCAGCAGGCTGTTGACGATAACCTTGCAGGATATACAGAGGTGTCTGATGACGGAATTTATAAGATGCAGGGGGCGGCTGTATCGATTGATAATTCAACGGGAAATGTTGTGGCGATTGTCGGAGGAAGAAGCCAGAATCTGAAAGCCGGATATACGTTGAACAGGGCATATCAGAGTTACAGGCAGTCTGGTAGTGCAATTAAGCCGCTTTCAGTATATATGCCATATCTTATGCGTGGCAAAACTGCAGATTCTATAGTTGTTGATGAGCCGATAGAAGGTGGACCGGTTAACTCTGATGGAGGTTACTGGGGTGAAATGACTGTAAGAGATGCCGTGAAATTTTCAAAAAATACAATAGCATGGAAAATATATCAGGAAATTACTCCAAGAGCAGGTGCGGCATATCTTTTAAATATGGATTTTAAAAAAGTGTGGTATGATAAGGATTACACTGCGGCAGCATTAGGCGGATTTACATATGGTGTAACAACAGAAGAGATGGCAGGAGGCTATGCTGCAATTGCAAATGATGGCATATACAGGAAAGCAACATGTATACAAAGAATTGTAGGGGCAGATGGCAAGATTGTCATTAGCGAAGCTGATAGGGGAATGCGTGTTTATGATTCAAATGCGAGCAGGATGATGACAGGTATTCTTGAAGCGGTTGTTGAACCGGATGGAACCGGTGCAGCAGGTGCTGTGGATAACGCGGTTATAGCCGGCAAAACAGGTACAACTAATTCTAATAAAGATATGTGGTTTTGTGGATATAGTGCGTATTATACAACAGCAGTGTGGATAGGCTTTGATTATCCAAAAGAAATTCAGGGGCATAACAGTGCATCATATATTTTTAAACAGTATATGACAAAGGTACATGAGAACCTGCCGAGAAGAGAGATAAGTATTTATTCGGATTCCGGACAGAATGAGACACAGTCAGCGACAGAAGCTGAGACCGAAAGCATACAGGAAACAACTGAAGAGCAGCAGCCTGTAACACAGCCGCAGACCACAACTCCGGCTAATGGTGGCACAACGGCAACAGGCGGTACTGGAAGTAACGGAGGAAATGGTAGTGTGGGAGGCAGTGCAACTTTGCCGGCAACGAAACCTACTTATCCACCTGGTGAATGGGACGCTCCGTCGATTGGTGATCCGGATAAACCGGCAGGCGGCGGTGGAGGAGACATAGATGTTCCAATAAATGGAGATCCTGACAGACCGGCAGGGTAAAAAAAGGGGTTTGGTACTAATCAAGTGCCAAACCCCTAAATAATTATTTATTATAATGTAATTCGTTATATTCTTTTACACGCTGCTGGATTCTTTCAACAGGGCTTAAAAGGTTGCTGATTGATGAATCATGATTTAATGTATCGATAAGAAGAGCGATATATTTGCTCATATCAACATTGATATACCATGGCTTAGAAAGAAGTTCTTCAGGCTGGTATACAAGGTTTGTTGTAAGAACCTTATCAATAATTCCGTTTGTATAAGCTTCATCAAATTTCTTGAATCCGTTTGTGAAAAGACCAAATGTTGTAGCACAGAATACTCTCTTGGCTTTACGGCGTTTAAGTTCAGATGCAACATCAATCATGCTTTCGCCAGAAGAAATCATATCATCAATAATAATAACGTCTTTTCCTTCAACATTGCTTCCGAGGAATTCGTGAGCAACGATAGGATTACGTCCGTTTACAATCTTTGTATAATCACGTCTCTTATAGAACATACCCATATCAAGACCAAGAACATTGGCAAAGTATACGGCACGGCCTGTACCGCCTTCATCCGGGCTGATAACCATCATATGGTCACTGTCAATGTGAAGGTCGTCCACATTAAGAAGAAGGTATTTGATAAACTGGTAAGTTGCTGATACAGACTCAAATCCCTTGAGAGGAATAGCATTCTGTACTCGTGGGTCATGTGCATCAAATGTTATGATGTTATCTACACCCATATCTGTGAGTTCCTGAAGCATAAGTGCACAGTCAAGAGATTCTCTTCCGTTACGTTTGTGCTGTCTGCTCTCGTAAAGGAATGGCATAATAACAGTAATTCTTCTTGCTTTTCCTCCGGCAGCAGCGATAACTCTCTTTAAATCTGCATAATGGTCATCAGGTGACATGTGATTTCTGAATCCACAGAGTGAATACTCAAGGCTGTAATTGCACACATCTACCATAATATATAAATCAGATCCACGGACAGAATCGTTTAATACACCTTTACCTTCGCCTGAACCAAATCTTGGTGTGCGGGCATCTAAAATATAGCTGTCTCTTTTGTAACCGTTGAATGCAAGAGTTGATTCGTTTTCGTGTTCACGCTGTTCTCTCCAATCAACAAGAAATTTATCTACTTTCTCACCCATTTTTGTGCAGCTGGCCAAAGGAATAATTCCTAATGTACCATATGGGATAGTTGCTGTGTGACGTTCGTCTCGTGGCATAATAAAATCCTCCTTGTTTGTAAATTACGTTATTGTAACAAAACCATATTAAAATATAATCATAAAAGCAAAATAAGTCAACAACTTTCGCAAAAACTTATTTTAAGCCTTTCCGGGCTTTCGTCCCGTTTTTTTCATCATTCGTATATCACTTCCGAAAACTTTTAATATTGTATAGGAACTTGTTATTCTTGAAAAAATTCGTTCGGAATAAGAATCCCTTATTTCCGAGAGTGAAAGATTAGTTGAAATAATTGTACTTTTCTTCTTTAACATCCGCTCATTAATTACATAGAACAGTTTGGAGTTAGTATAAGTGTTGCCAACTTCGGTTCCCAGATCATCAATAATAAGCAGGTCACAATCAGAAAGATAATTGGCATCAGAATCTTTATCTTCACCGAAGCGGCTGAAGTCCTGACGTTGGAATGTTGTAAACAGCTCAATTGCTGTCAGGTAAATAACGCTGTGTGAAGTATTTAAAAGCTCTCTTGCAATGCAGTTGGAAAGAAAAGTTTTGCCTGTGCCTGTGCCGCCAAAAAATAATATGTTAGCAGCTTCCTTATCAAAGTTATCAACAAATTTGTGACATATGTCAACAATACGCTGCATATTATGATAAGGTGTGAGCCCGTTAGATGGGTCAGGTGTTGTATTGTCATACCACTCATATGAAAATGTATCAAAATTTTCATTATCGGTAATATTCTTCAAATTGGAATCATGATATACAAGGTCAATAGCTTTTTTGTTAAAGCATGAGCATTTGCGGCTGTTTATATATCCGGTATCGTGGCACTGCGTACATGTGTATACAGGATCCAGGTAGTCCGCAGGCTTACCGGCACTAATAAGCAGATTTGCCTTTTGGTCATTGAGAGATTTAAGCAGACTTGTATAATCTTGGCTGTTTCCGCTTATACGGGCTTTTGCGGCCTGCATTGAAACGGATATTATCTCATTTTCAATATTCTGATATTCAGGGATAAGTGAAACAATCTCGTTATAACGCTGTTCCTGAATATGGCGGTTGTGAGTGCGTATTCCGTCATATATACGCATTATTGCATCATGTTGTGCATTGGTTAGCGGCATACTGTATTCCTTTCCCAACAGGCTGTAAGTCAGCCATTGTTGCTTATTAATTCACTTTCAAGACTGTCAATGTCAGTATTACGCTGATTAAAATTATTAAAACGGTTATTGGAAGCTTTTACTGCATTATTATATGCATTATTCCGCTTGACAGCACTTGACTGTTGGTTCTGTTCAAATTCCATATCAATCCGTTTTATGTCAGAAGTGTTTTTTACATTGGCATCTTTCCAGCGTGAAAGAATGCTGTCAGCATATTCAAAACTAGGCTGATGTGTCTTTTTAAGTGTGCGGTTGCATGCTTCAACAATTATATCGGAATCAAAGCAGTATACATCAGTCCATTTTTTGATGTAATCCTGTTCGACTTTGCCGGCTGTGCGGTTAGTTATTCCGAATGCACCGAGAACAGAAAAAGCGGTATCGTTGTATCCTGATGATGCAGCTTTTGCCTGCTTCACAGTCTGTATTCCCTTGTCAGCCCATGCAAGTGCTACTTTTTCGATATAACGCATGCTCTTGTGACCGTTAGAAACACAGTATTCAATAAGATACTCAATGAGTTCTGAAGAAAACTGTAAAGAGTCGTATAAATATGCGATTACAGAGGCATCAGACGAATTGAGGACAGAACCAAGATAAGTCTGGGCTGCATATAAAAGCATTGAAAAATCTTCCTGTTCAGACAAATCTTCCAGCTGTTTCGGTGTATATGCAGAACGCGGGTCACATGTTTCATTGGAATCCGGTGTAATAGGAACTTCTGTGTCAGAAGCGGCTGCATTATATATATCAGTAGACTGTTCTGCATGCATATGATTTGAAGGTATATGGTTTGAAAGCATCTGATTTGAATTAAGCTGTGCAGATGAATTATCGGGAGTGCTGCCTGAAGCAGAATCCAGGTTGCAGAAGGTAATTCCCGTAATCTGTCTGCCGGTGGAATCAGTTGATGCAATTAATACACCGGCCTTGTCCCAATAGCGGAGTGCACACATAATATCTGCTTCTGTCTGATTGAAAAAATCAGCGAGACAGTCTATTGATATATTAGTTTTTCCATTGGAAATACATCTTAAAAGATATAAATATATCTTTGTAAATTCACCATTGGCAAGGGGCATGAATTCGTCAATAAACACGTTGGAAACGGTAGTTGTATTATTATTGTTCATAGTTGATAAAGATAAGTTATTCATGATAATCCCCATTTCAAAATTTTCTAAAATCAGTTTAGCATATCCCGTTTAAAAATAAAAGAGGGCGACATATCCACAAAAATACAGGTGGAAAATGTGGATAATGTGGATAAATAGTAAAAAACGTGTAAAATCCTGTAAAATTTATTAACTAAAAATCCACACGGAAAATTCCATTCTTAGAATAATCCATGTGGATAATGTGGATAACTTTGTTGACAACTTTTATAAAAATTCAGAAATTACTGATTAACAAGGGCTTCGCCGACTTTATAAACATCTCCGGCACCCATAGTTATCAACAAATCGCCGTTGATACAATTTTTTAATAAAAATTTTTCGATTTCCTCAAATGAGTGGAAATAATAACATTCTTTGCCGAGTTCACCGATTGCTTTCTGTAAATCTGCTGAACTTATTCCAAGGTTATCAGTTTCTCTTGCAGCATATATGTCGGCGAGGACGACAATGTCGGCAGCTGAAAGTGCTTTTGCAAAATCACCGAGAAGTGCTTTTGTTCTTGAATAGGTATGAGGCTGGAATACGCACCATGTTCTGTTGTGTGGAAAATGTTTTGCACTGTCAAGAGTTGCTGTAATCTCGTCAGGATGATGTGCATAATCATCAACAACTGTCACACCGTTAAAAGTTCCTTTTTTCTGGAAACGTCTGTCAGTGCCTGAAAAACCGCATAGTCCTTTTTTGATTGTTTCAAGGTCAAGACCAAGTTTTATGGCAACGGCAATTGCTGCAAGTGAATTGTATACATTATGTTCGCCCGGAACACCGAGTTTTATTGTGCCATCTGGCTTATTATCAATAAGAAGTGTATATGAGCAGCAGCCGGCACTGTCATATGCGATATCAGCAGCACTGTAACGGCTTGTCGCAGGATTTGAACCAACTGTAATTACTTCACAGTCTGTATCTTTATAAAAATATTCATAGTTATCAATATCTGTATTAATAATGAGAGTTCCGTCTTTTGGAAGTTTTTCTGTAAAAAGCTTGAATGAATGGCGGATATCGTCAATATCTTTAAAGAAATCAAGATGGTCTGCTTTTACATTAAGAATTACATCAATTGTCGGATAAAATGATAAAAAGCTGTTAGTATATTCACAGGCTTCGGTTACGAAAATGTCAGATTTTCCGACACGTACATTGCCACCGATACTGTGAAGTATGCCGCCTACAGAAATAGTAGGGTCACAGTTACCGGCAAGAAGGATTTCTGTAATCATTGATGTAGTTGTCGTCTTTCCATGTGTTCCGGCAACATTTACCGCAACCTTATAATTTTTCATAAGCTGGCCTAAAAGCTCAGCTCTTGTGAGGGTAGGGATTCCAAGCTCTCTTGCACGTGCAAGCTCAGGATTGGAGTCTGAAATAGCTGCTGTATATACAACAACATCATAATCAGGATGTATATTAGAAGCCTCCTGCTTGTAAAAACATGTGCAGCCTTCCTTTTCAAGTGCATCTGTAAGTTCAGATTCGTGGCTGTCGGAGCCGGATACGGTAAAATGTCTTCCTATGAGAATATGTGCAAGACCGCTCATGCTTATTCCACCGATACCTATAAAGTGGACATGTACAGGATTATTAAAATCAATATGATACATAGATTAATTGCCTTTCTTAAAAATTACTTATTATAATGTAGTCTCCAATATTATTATAAACATAATGAGAAAAATTTCAAACTAATTTAAGGACACATTATGACCTTTTTGTCAATAGCCGGAATAAAATTGTTTAGATAATTTTTCTCGAATAAAATAATTGCATTAAAATTGTGTTTAGAATTTTTTAAATTGTCTATTTAAACAAGAAAAAAATAAAAAAAAATAAAAAATTCTTTTTACTTACAAGTCTGAATATGATATAATTAGGACAACTTAATAAGACAGTAAATTTTTAGCATCAGGGGTGAGAGCATGATTAAAAAAGAAATGATAGCCATGTTACTGGCAGGAGGACAAGGAAGCAGACTCGGAGTCCTCACATCAAAGATGGCCAAGCCGGCCGTAGCATTTGGCGGTAAATACCGCATAATTGATTTTCCATTAAGCAACTGTATTAATTCAGGGATTGATACAGTTGGTGTGTTGACTCAGTATCAGCCGTTAAGACTTAACACTCACATCGGTATTGGTATTCCGTGGGATTTGGACCGCAATGTTGGCGGTGTTACGGTGCTTCCTCCGTATGAGAAGAGTACAAACAGTGAATGGTATACAGGAACAGCCAATGCCATTTATCAGAATCTTGAATATATGGAGCAGTATAATCCTGATTATGTTCTTATTCTTTCGGGTGACCATATTTATAAGATGGATTACAAGATAATGCTTGATTATCATAAGGCCAACAATGCAGATATAACAATAGCTGCAATGCCTGTTCCTATTGAGGAGGCAAAAAGATTCGGTATTGTTGTTACTGATGATGACAACAGAATCACAGAATTCGAGGAAAAACCTGAGAATCCTAAGAGTAATCTTGCTTCAATGGGTATTTACATATTCAGCTGGAAAGTCCTTAAAAATGCACTTATTGCACTTAAAGACCAGAATGAATGTGATTTTGGCAAGCATGTCATTCCATATTGTTTTGAAAATAATAAGAGACTTTTTGCATATGAGTATAACGGCTACTGGAAAGATGTAGGAACGCTTAACTCATATTGGGAAGCTAATATGGAACTTATAGATATAATTCCTGTATTTAATCTATATGAAGAGTTTTGGAAGATTTATACCAGAACAGATGCGATTCCACCACAGTATATATCATCAGATGCTTTTATTGAAAAGAGTATTATAGGTGACGGAAGTGAGATATACGGAAAAGTCTATAATTCTGTAATAGGTTCAGGCGTTGTAATTGAAGAAGGTGCAGTTGTAAGGGATTCTATCATAATGCAGGATACTGTAATAGGAAAGAATACATCAGTTGAAAAGGCAATTATAGCGGAAGAAGTTGTTATCGGCGATAATGTTGAGATTGGTGTCGGAGAGGAAGCAGAGAATGTACTTAAACCTAAGATTTACAATTCGGGTCTTGTTACAATCGGTGAATGTACAGTTATTCCTGACGGCGTAAAGATTGGCAAAAACACAGCTGTTTCAGGTGAGACAAAACCAGAAGATTATCCGAATGGAGAACTTGTGGGAGGCGGTGTAATAATTAAGGCAGGTGACAACGTATGAAAGCAATAGGAATTATTTTAGCCGGCGGCAATAATAAGATGATGAAGGAATTGTCTAATAAAAGAGCGATAGCAGCAATGCCGGTTGCAGGAAGCTACCGCAGCATAGATTTTGCATTGAGCAATATGTCTAATTCAAAAATCCAGAAAGTTGCTGTTATAACACAGTATAATGCCCGCTCACTCAACGAGCATTTAAGCTCATCAAAATGGTGGGATTTCGGAAGAAAGCAGGGAGGACTTTTTGTATTTACGCCTACAATAACAGCTGACAGCAGCTACTGGTACCGCGGAACAGCAGATTCACTTTATCAGAATCTTCAGTTCTTAAAGTCAAGCCATGAGCCATATGTTGTAATTGCATCAGGTGATGGTATTTACAAGCTGGATTATGGTAAAGTCCTTGAGTATCATATAGAGAAAAAAGCAGATATTACGATGGTTGTAAAGAAGCTTGAAGACCGCTCTGAGATTAACAGATTTGGTGTTGTATCAATGACAGAAGAAGGACGTGTCACAGAGATAGATGAAAAACCTTTGGAGACTAATCTTTCAACAGTTTCGACAGGTATTTATATTATAAGAAGACGACTTCTTATTGAACTTATCGAAAAAGCGGCAGAAGAAGACCGCCATGATTTTGTAAGAGATATCCTTGTCCGTTATAAGAATCTTAAAAAGATTTATGCGTACAAGCTTGATACATACTGGAGCAATATTTCAACAGTTAATTCATATTACAAAACTAATATGGATTTCTTAAAGAAAGATGTAAGAAATTATTTCTTTAAACAGTATCCGGATATTTATACAAAAGTTGAGGATTTACCGCCTGCTAAGTATAACTTTGGTGCAGAAGTAAGGAACAGCCTTGTTTCAAGTGGATGTATCGTAAACGGATGTGTCGAGAATTCAGTTCTTTTTAAGAAGATTTATATCGGAAACAACAGTGTTGTAAAGAATTGTATTATTCTTAACGATGTTTATATCGGAGATAATTCCTATCTTGAGAATTGTATCGTTGAAAGCGGCAGTACAATAAAGGCAAATTCACGATATGTAGGCGAGGGTGATCCTATTATTGTAGTTGAAGATAATCCGATTTATTATTAAAATCATCATTAATTTGAAAAATTTCAGCTTGGGTGTTAATATGGCTATAATAGCTATTTCATCTGAGCTGATTTTTTATTGCGGCGGCGGAAAGGAGTTTAATTTTATGTATATAATAGCAGGACTTGGAAATCCGGGAAAAGAATATGCAGGTACAAGACACAACGCAGGATTTGCGGTTATAGATGCACTTGCTGATAAATATAATATAGATGTGGATACAGCTAAGCATAAAGGGCTTATCGGAAAAGGAATAATCGACGGTCAGAAGGTAATACTTGTAAAGCCGCTCACATATATGAATCTTTCAGGAGAATGTATACGTGAGGTTATGGATTATTATAAGGCAGATATTGATGACTTAATAGTAATATTTGACGATATAAGTCTTGAGCCCGGAAGACTGAGGCTTCGTGCAAAGGGAAGTGCCGGAGGTCACAATGGTATCAAAAATATTATTGCACAGCTTGGAAGTGACAAATTTAAGCGTATAAAATTTGGTGTCGGAGACAAGCCGAAGGAATGGGATCTTGCAGACTGGGTTCTGTCAAGATACCCGAAAGAGGTTGAGGCTGATATGGAAAATGGAATAAAGAAAGCCTGTGATGCCGTTGCATGCATAATGAATGAAGGCATAGAAAGCGGCATGAATAAATATAACGGGTAAATATATTGTTAATACAAAAAACAGTAATTTATAAAATAACGGAGTTATATAAATGAAGACATTTTATGCACCGCTTTCTGAGTTGGCGGGAATAGAACAGTTAAAGAAAGATTTTGAAGTTACAGGGCAGCCGGTTATGATAAGCGGCTGCATAGATACCCAGAAAATTCATCTTGTTCATGCTGCCGTAAATGATTACAGATTTCGTCTTATAATAACGGGTGACGAGGCAAAAGCACGCGAAATGCAGGAGGATTCACGATTTTTTGATAAATCGAGTATATACTATCCTGCGAAAGATTTCATATTTTACAGTGCTGATGTCCATGGTAATCAGCTTGCGGGTGAACGGTTAAGATGTATACAAAAAATTATTGCAGCACAAGATAATAAGACAAACATTACCGTTATTACTACAATTGACGGATGTGTTGATATGCTTATGCCGCTGCAAAGATACCGTGATAATATAATTCATTTTAAAAATAGTGATATTATTGATACGGAAAAGCTTATTTCTAAGCTTGTAGGAATCGGATATACAAGAGTTCCGATGATTGACGGACAGGGGCAGTTTGCGGTCCGTGGCGGAATAATAGATATATTTTCATATACGGATGAGACTCCGGTGCGTATTGAATTGTGGGATGATGAAATCGATTCAATACGTTTTTTTGACGTGGAGAGCCAGCGTTCAGTTGAAAAAATACAGACATACGACGTATTTCCGGCGACAGAGTGGATTTTATCTGAGGATGAAATAGATGCGGGATTTGAAAAAGTAAAAGATGAAGTTGAAAAGCAGCTTGTTACGCTTGGAAATGATAAGAAGAAAAAGACACAGCAGGAGATGGATGCATGTAACAGATTAAGACATGCATATGCTGATTTTGAAAGAACGAGAGATTACAGTAAATTCATACTGTCATTTACTGATGAGATAGAAGGGTTCACAGACTATTTTTCAAAAGATGAAACAGTTTTTGTGCTTGATGAGCCGGACAGGATTATGGAGAGAATGGAACTCATCTCATATGAGTATGAAGAGAGCATGAAGAACCGTCTTGAAGGCGGATATGTCGTTGCAAGCCAGACAAAGCTTATGCGTCCGATTGCAGAAGTTTACAAAAATATGCAGTCTTCAAGGCTTATGCTTTTATCGTCACTTGATTACAAGCCGAAAATGTTAAAACCGGCAGATTATCTGAGAATTGATGCGAGAAGCATAAGTTCTTATAATAACAGCTTTGAGTATCTTGCAGATGATATTAATAAATATAAAAGAACAGGGTACAGAGTTGTCCTTGTGTGCAATTCAAGAACGAGGGCGGCAAGAATTGTAGCAGATTTAGAGGAGCTGGGCACGCAGAGCTATTTCAGTGAGGATTATGACAAAGAAATAATGCCGGGAACTGTTATGGTTACGTATGGAAATATCCATCGTGGCTTTGAATATCCGCTTATTGGTTTTGTAATTATTACTGAGAATGATATATTTACGAGCCGTACAAGAAAGAAGCAGAAGAAGAAATACGAGGGCAGGTCAATTGCCGGATTTAACGAACTTAATGTCGGTGATTATGTTGTCCATGAAATGCACGGACTTGGTGTATACAAGGGAATTGAAAAGATTACTGTTGAGGGCGTTGAAAAAGATTATATCAAGATAGAGTACGCCGGGAACAGCAATCTGTATGTTCTTGCCACACAGCTTGACAGGCTTCAGAAATATGCTGCATCAGACACGGAAAAGAAGCCTAAGTTGAATAAACTTGGAAGTGTCGAGTGGAATAAGACCAAAGCAAAGGTTCACGGAGCTGTTGAGGAGATAGCAAAGGATCTTGTGGAACTTTATTCAATAAGACAGAACCAGAAGGGTTATGCATTTGGACCTGACACTGTATGGCAGAAAGAATTTGAAGAAATGTTCCCATATGAGGAGACTGATGACCAGCTTAATGCCATAGCTGATACTAAGGCGGATATGGAAAGCACACGAATCATGGACAGACTTATATGTGGCGATGTCGGATACGGAAAAACCGAAGTTGCCATACGTGCGGCATTTAAGGCTGTACAGGAAGGAAAACAGGTTGCTTACCTTGTGCCGACGACAATTCTCGCACAGCAGCATTTCAATACATTTGAGCAGAGAATGAAAAATTTTCCTCTTAAAGTTGCACAGCTTTCAAGTTTCAGAACCAACAAAGAAATAAAAGAAACGCTTGCTGATTTGAAGAAAGGTTTTGTCGATGTTGTTATAGGAACTCATCGTCTGCTTTCAAAAGATGTAGAATTCAAAGACCTCGGACTTCTCATAATAGACGAGGAGCAGCGTTTTGGTGTTGCACACAAGGAAAAAATCAAGAAACTGAAAAATAATATTGATGTTCTTACGCTCAGTGCAACACCGATACCAAGAACGCTTCACATGAGCCTTGTCGGAATAAGGGATATGAGTGTGCTTGAAGAACCGCCTGTAGACAGAGTACCGATTCAGACATTCGTGACGGAACATAACGACGAGATGATTCGCGAAGCGATAAACAGAGAGCTTGCAAGAGGCGGACAGGTGTATTATGTATACAATCGTGTCAGAAGCATAGATGAGGCGGCTGCACACATCCAGGAACTTGTTCCGCAGGCAAATGTGGCATTTGCCCATGGTCAGATGGAAAAGCGTGAACTTGAAAAGATTATGGTCGATTTTATCAATGGTGATATAGATGTGCTTATTTCGACAACTATCATTGAGACGGGCATGGATATTTCCAATGTAAACACGATGATTATAGAGGATGCCGATAAATTCGGGCTTTCGCAGCTTTATCAGCTACGCGGGCGTGTCGGTAGAAGCAACAGGACGGCATATGCATTTCTTTTATACAGAAGAGACAGGATGCTTACAGAGGTCGCCGAGAAACGGCTTTCTGCGATAAGAGAGTTTTCTGATTTTGGTTCAGGATTTAAGATTGCAATGAAAGACCTTGAAATCAGGGGAGCGGGAAATGTTCTCGGAAAGAGCCAGCATGGACACATGGCAGCAGTAGGTTATGATTTGTACTGTAAAATGTTAAATGAAGCCGTTAATGACTTAAAAGGAATTAAGAACGAATATAGTTTTGAAACGAATGTTGATTTGTCTGTGGATGCCTATATTCCTTCGACATATATCAAAAGTGAATATCAGAAGCTTGATATTTATAAACGTATTGCAGCTATTGAGAGCGAGGAAGAATTAAGCGACATGAAAGATGAACTTGTAGACAGATATGGTTCATTAAGCACACCGGCAGTTAATCTTTTAAATATTGCCCTCATTAAGTCAATGGCTCATAAAATCGGAATTATGGAAATGAAAGGAACTATTGAGGATGGACCGTCAGGTTGTTATAAGACAGTTATGAAAGTTTATCCTAAGGCAGAAATAAATACAGAGGCAATTCCGGATTTTATTGACAGCTTCGGAGGGGCAATGAAGCTTGTAAGCGGTTCACAGCCGCAGTTTATCTGGCGTGTGACAAAAAAGAAATACAATAATGCTGGAGAATATCTTACAGGTATTAAAGAGATGCTCAAACTTATGCAGAATAAACTTCAACTTTAATAAAAAAAGCTTATAAATGTTTTGACTTTTCGATTTAAAGTGGTATACTTATATCAATTTAACGCTTTAAAGTGAAAAATACAGACGTATCAATTAAATTAGGCGTCATGGTGAAATACGCATGGTAAAGCAAAAACATACGGAGGATTTTTTTATGCAACAGAAAGGTGAATTAATTTCGTTCAGACCAGACATCAAGGTTGTTGACTGCACAATAAGAGACGGAGGTCTTGTTAATAATTTTTATTTTGATGATGAATTTGTAAAAGATTTATATAAAACAAATGCTGCCGCAGGCGTTGATTATATGGAGTTCGGTTATAAGGCTTCAAAGGATTTGTTTGACGTGAATGAATTTGGCAAGTGGAAGTTCTGTGACGAGCAGGATATAAGAGATATTGTCGGTGATAATGATACTGACATGAAGATTTCGGTTATGGCGGATGTCGGAAGAACTGATTATAAAAAGGATATCATTCCGAAAAAAGACAGTGTAATTGATATGATTCGTATTGCGACATATGTAAATACTATCCCGGCAGCAGTTGAGATGATTAATTACTGTGCTGATATGGGATATGAGACAACAATAAATATTATGGCAGTTTCTACTGCACAGGAAAGTGAGCTTGATCTGGCACTTGATTTGCTTTCAAAGAGCAAGGCAGATGTTATTTACCTTGTTGACAGCTATGGTTCACTTTACCCTGAACAGATAAGAAGATATGCTGATAAGTACATTAAGGTTGCAGAAGCAGCAGGAAAGAAAGTTGGTATTCATGCACATAATAACCAGCAGCTTGCATTTGCAAATACAATTGAAGCATGTGCCTTCGGTGTAAGTTATCTTGATGCGACAATGAGCGGTATGGGAAGAGGGGCAGGAAACTGCTATATGGAACTCCTTCTAGGATTTTTAAGAAATCCTAAGTACAGCCTGAATCCTGTTCTTAAGTTTATTGAAAATAGAATTCTTCCACTGAAAAAATCAGGTGTTGTATGGGGATGTGATGTGCAGTACATGCTTACCGGCCAGCAGAACCAGCATCCAAGAACTGCCATTGCATTTACAGCTGATAAGAGAGAAGACTATTTTACATTTTATCAGTCAGTGCTTGACAGGGAATAATTAAGCTGATAATGTTGTTGACTTTAGTATATTATCGTATTAAAATACGTGTAAGTATTTATGAAAGGAAGTAATAAAGATGGAAAAGAAAAATCTTGACTGGTCAAATCTTGGTTTTGGTTACATGAAGACTGACAAGAGATTTGTTGCAAATTTCAAAGATGGAGCATGGGATGACGGTGTCATTACAGAAGATGATAAGGTCGTGATTAGCGAGTGTGCAGGCGTGCTTCAGTATGCACAGACATGTTTTGAAGGAATGAAAGCATATACAACACAAGACGGTCATGTAGTCATTTTCCGTCCTGATATGAATGCTGAGAGAATGGCAAACTCATGCCGCAGACTTGAGATGCCGGTTTATCCTGAAGATAAGTTTGTAGAAGCAGTTGCAAAGACTGTTAAGGCTAACGATGCATGGGTACCTCCATTTGGTTCAGGTGCGTCTCTCTACATTCGTCCATATATGTTTGGTAGTAATCCTGTTATCGGTGTTAAGCCGGCTGATGAATATCAGTTCAGAATTCTCGTTACACCTGTTGGACCTTATTTCAAGGGCGGTGCTAAGCCTCTCACAATCAAAGTTTCTGATTTTGATAGAGCAGCACCTCACGGAACAGGTCATATCAAAGCAGGTCTTAACTATGCAATGAGCCTTCATGCTATTGTTACAGCACATGAAGAAGGTTATGCAGAAAATATGTACCTTGACCCTGCAACAAGAACAAAAGTTGAAGAGACAGGCGGAGCTAACTTTATATTCGTAACAAAGGATGGCAAGGTTGTAACACCTAAGTCTGACAGTATCCTTCCTTCAATCACACGTCGTTCACTTATTTATGTTGCTAAGGAATACCTTGGACTTGAAGTTGAAGAAAGAGAAGTATTATTCGATGAAGTTAAAGACTTTGCTGAATGTGGTCTTTGCGGTACAGCTGCAGTTATCTCACCTGTAGGCAAGATTGTAAATCATGGCGAAGAAATCTGTTTCCCTAGCGGAATGGAGAAGATGGGTCCTACAATCCAGAAGCTCTACGATACTCTTACAGGTATCCAGATGGGTAAGATTGAAGCTCCTAAGGGCTGGATTTACACAGTTGAATAATAGTAGATTTATACAAATATAATATTATATTGACTCAGACGCCGGCTTGTAAGATTAATTCTTTGGCCGGCGTTTATTATGTATGCGGGAAACAGGCTGCAGACTGTGCATACACGGAAAATATTGTTTATATAATTAAGTCATTTTATATGGATTTTTTATGAACAATATGTTATTATTTAATAACAATAAATGAGAAAGAGGCGTTTTAATATGGCAGAATTTGGTACGAATGAGCGGGTTCTGCGTTCGGATGTATCACCTGAAGAATGCAAGAAGATAGAAAAGGTCTTACGGAAGAATAATATTTCCTATTATGAAAAATGGAAAACGCATTCAGGTTTACTGAAGTTCCTGGACAATAGTAAGAATATGAAGTGTGATATATACATACATATGGATTCGTATGACGAAGCAAAAAAGGTATTAGGAGATAATTAATATCTGATTGGTGGCAGCTGTGGCAGTATAGTGCCACAGCTTATTTTATGTATGCACAGGGCGGTTTATGGAAGCCGGCGGGAAGTACTTCTCATAGTTTTTGATAAAGGAGAAAAAAATTGAAGGCGATTTTGAAAAAACTCATTATGGCTGCGGCTCTTGTAGCTGTAATGGCAGGCGTGATTAGCGGCTGCGGCAGTAAAAAGAATGACAGCAACGTGGCAAAAAACAGCGGGGATACATTTACGGTAGGTTTTGATGCGGAATTTCCACCGTATGGATACAAAGATGACAGCGGAGAGTATGTCGGATTTGACCTTGACCTTGCAGCAGAGGTATGTTCAAGAAATGGCTGGACACTTGTAAAGCAGCCTATTGAATGGGAAAGCAAGGATATGGAACTTAATTCAGGTATGATTGACTGTATCTGGAACGGTTTTACAATGGACGGACGTGAAAAGGAATATACGTGGTCAACTGCTTATGTAGATAATTCACAGGTTGTGGTTGTAAAGAAAAATTCAGGAATAACAAAGCTTTCTGATCTTGCAGGTAAAAATGTTATAGTGCAGTCTGATTCATCAGCACTTGCAGCATTTACAGGAGAAGATGCCGACGAGGAAAATATCAGGCTTGCAGCAAGTTTTAAGTCGCTTCAGCAGGTTGGAGATTACAACAGTGCATTTCTTAATCTTGATGCCGGTTCTGCAGATGCAGTATGTATGGATATAGGTGTTGCAAAGTATGAAGTTGAGTCGCGTGGTGATACATTTACAATTCTTAACGAGCATGTTTCAAGCGAGGAATATGGTGTTGGTTTTAAGAAGGGCAATACGCAGTTAAGAAATCAGGTTCAGGAAACACTTGAAGAGATGCTTGCTGATGGCTCATTTGATTCAATTGTTCAGAAATGGGGACTTGAGGAGTCTGCATGTCTTGGACAGCCGGGAACAGATTCTGTTATGAAAGCAGAGGATACTGTTAAAGAAAAAACCGGATTTTTAGACAATATGTTTGATATATTAAGACAGCTTTTATCAGGAATGCTTGCATCACTTGGAATATTTGTGCTTACACTTATATTCTCACTTCCGCTTGGACTTGTTATTACATTTATAAGACGTTCAAAGTTAAAAGTACTTAACTGGGTAGCAAGAATATATATTTCAATTATGCGTGGCACACCGCTTATGTTACAGCTTCTTGTAGTATTTTTCGGACCGTATTATCTTTTCGGAATGTCACTTTCTAACAGTTACAGGTTTTACGCTGTAATTATAGGATTTTCACTTAATTATGCGGCATATTTTGCAGAGATTTATCGTTCGGGAATAGAAGCGGTTCCAAAAGGTCAGTATGAGGCAGCAGCAGTTCTTGGCTATTCAAGAACACAGACATTTGTACGAATTATTTTTCCGCAGATGGTAAAAATTGTGCTTCCACCGGTTACAAATGAAGTAATTACACTTGTAAAAGATACATCGCTTGCATTTGCACTTGCATACACAGAAATGTTTACACTTGCAAAACAGATTGCGGCAGCACAGACAAGCATTATGCCACTTTTTGTTGCAGGTCTTTTCTATTACATATTTAACTTTGTAGTTGCATATGGCATGGAGAAACTTGAAAACAAAATGAAGTATTAAGATTATTTGTGATTATTTAAGATGTGCATTGTGTAAATGCACAGGAAGGATGAGTATATGAAGCTGCTTGAAATGAAAAATGTGCAGAAAAGCTTTGGTGGGCTTGAAGTGCTTAAAGATATTTCGTTAGATGTTAATAAAGGTGAAGTGGTGGCGATAATCGGACCTTCAGGTTCAGGAAAATCAACATTTTTAAGATGTGCTACACTTCTTGAAACAATGGATAAAGGAACTCTTTGTTATGGTGGAAAATATGCCACAACAAACAAGCCTGATGAGAACACTTCTTATGTTGGCAAGAAAGATATGCTTGAAGTGAAAAGCCAGTTTGGTCTTGTGTTTCAGAATTTCAATCTTTTTCCGCATTATACAGTATTGAAAAATATTATTGATGCACCTGTACATGTTCAGGGAAAGTCAAAGGAAGAAACAGAAAAGACGGCAAGAGCACTTCTTAAAAAAGTAGGACTTGAGAGCAAAGAGGACAGTTATCCGAGCCAGTTATCAGGAGGTCAGCAGCAAAGAGTCGCGATTGCAAGGGCACTGGCAATGAATCCGCAGATTCTGTTTTTTGATGAGCCTACATCGGCACTTGACCCGGAAATAACAGCCGGAATTCTTAAAGTATTAAAAGACCTTGCTGCAGAGAAGATGACAATGGTTATAGTTACACACGAAATCGACTTTGCAAGAAAAGTTGCAGACAGGGTAATATTTATGGATGGTGGAGTTATTGTCGAGCAGGGTAGTGCCGAGGAAGTAATCGGTAATCCCAAGAATGAGAGAACAAAAGCATTTTTGTCACATCTTAATGTGTAAATTAAATAAGAATTGAAAAAGAATTGGACTGTTGTTGTGATTGTTTTAAATCAATCAAAGCAACAGTCCTGTTTTTATCAGTGATTTTTAATCATATATGAGACAGATTTTAAAATCTGTATAGTCATTGTAGGAACAAAAGCAAGAATTATAATTTGAAGCAGCTGCATCTTTGAAAGAGTTACAGCAGAAAACAGTGTTCCCAGAAACGGGATGGCTAATACCATGATGAGCAGGCATACACCGGCACAAAAGGCACTTACGCTGTAAATATTCGAGAAAAGTCCTGCTTTTGAAATTGGTTTGTCAGTGCGGCAGTTAAAACCATGAAAAAGTCTTGCAAGAGTGAGCGTTGCAAATGCCATAGTCATTGCAAGTGCAGGATTGGCTGCTGTTTGTGCGTCCTGTGCAAAAACGGAATTGTTGTATCCCAGATAATAAGCTGTCATTACTGCGATTGCAATAAGAAATCCCTGACCAATAATCCTGAAAAGGAATGATTTTGTGAGTATTCCCTGTGAAGGATCACGCGGTTTTTCATCAAGCAGTGAGTCGTCAACCGGTTCCATTCCAATTGCGATTGCCGGAAGCGAATCTGTGAGCAGATTAATGAACAGAAGCTGTACAGGAGCAAAAGGAACAGGAAGACCGGCAATTGATGTATACAGTACAGCGAGTATGGCTGCCATGTTTCCTGATAAAAGAAACAGTATTGCATTGCGGATATTGCGGTAAACACATCTGCCGTTTGTCACTGCTTTTATAATAGTTGCAAAATTATCATCAGCAAGAATCATGTCGGAAGCATCTTTGGAAACTTCCGTACCTGTAATTCCCATGGCAACACCTACATCAGCCTTTTTAAGTGCCGGTGCATCGTTTACACCATCGCCGGTCATTGAAACAATACGACCTTTGTTCTGCCATCTTTCAACAATACGAATTTTGTTTTCAGGTGATACACGGGCATAAACACTTATTTTTTCAAGCTTTGAATCAAGTTCTTCATCGCTCATTGAATCAAGCTCACTTCCTGTTACAGCAATGTCACCCTGCCTGAATATTCCGATAGCTTCGGCGATTGCAGTGGCAGTTATTTTATGGTCGCCGGTAATCATAACTGGCATTATTCCGGCACGGCGTGCATCTTTTACCGCTTGCACTGCCTCTGGACGCGGCGGGTCAATCATTGATATAAGACCGATAAAAATAAAGTCATTTTCATTCTCAAAATTAAGTGGCTCATGGCATTCTTTGTATGCAAAAGCAAGGACACGCTGGCCTTTTCTTGAAAAAACTTCATTTTGCTGTTTTATAGAATCTATATCGCTGCTATTTATTTTGCGGACGCCATCATTATCACGTATAAAGCTGCAGCGGTCTAACAGTACATCCACTGCACCTTTTGTGAGAACAGTAGGAACATTGTGAATATAGTATTTGGTGCTCATCAGCTTTCTTACAGAGTCAAATGGCAGTTCTTCAATACGCTGCATGTGATTGCGTATGTGATTTTCATTAAATGAGTTGTCAGTACCGTCAAAAGGTACTTTTTTTAACATTTCAAGGAGTGCCGATTCAGTAGGATCTCCAATACATTTGCCATCGGTTATGCATGAATCGTTTGTAAGTATTGCATCATAAAGAAGATACCGGTGAAGCGGCAGGGAAATGTCAAGCTGTTCAGGTGATATTTCTTCGGAGTTGATGTAGATATTCTGCACAGTCATTTTATTCTGTGTAAGTGTGCCTGTTTTATCAGAGCATATTACGGATACACAGCCAAGACTTTCAACAGCTTTTAATTGTTTAATAATTGCATTTTCTTTTGCCATTTTGCGTGTTCCCATAGCCTGGACGATTGTAACGATAGAACTTAATGCTTCAGGAATAGCAGCAACTGCAAGTGCAACAGCGAACATCATTGAATCGAGCATAGGCATTTTACGCACAAGACATAAGGCAAATACCAGTCCACATATAACCATAATCATTATGGCAAGTTTTTTGCTGAAATCATCAAGGCTGATCTGAAGAGGAGTTTTTCTTTCTTTAACTGAATTCATAAGACCTGCGATATTTCCGATTTCAGTATCCATTCCGGTTGATGTGACGATTACTTTGGCTCTGCCGTAAGTTACCAGGCTGCCGGAATAGACCATGTTTGTGCGGTCGGCCAGAGGCGTGTCATTACTGAGGATATCATTAAATTTGTCAACATTGGCAGATTCACCTGTGAGAGCACTTTCATTTACCTGCAGGGAAAAACTTTCTATGATACGGCAGTCGGCAACGATTAAGTCACCGGCTTCAAGCATTATAATATCGCCGGGAACTATGTCTTTTGAATGAATTTCCATTACGCTGCCGTCACGTATGACTTTTGCTGAAGGTGATGAGAGCTGTTTCAGGCTTTCAAGTGAACGCTGTGCTTTGACATGCTGGATTGTTCCTAAGACCGCATTCATTATGAGAACCAGAAATATTACAATTGTACTTTCAATATTACCTGAAAACATAGAAATAAGTGCAGCGATAAGCAGTATTACTATTAAAAGGTCACAAAACTGGCTGAAAAACACTTTTATAATGCTGTCGGGTTTCTGTTCGTCGAGTACATTTTCTCCTTTTTCAAGCAGGAGCTGTCTGGCATGATTACTGCTAAGTCCGTCCGGACTTGAGCCAAGTTTACTGATAATATCAGCAGATGCAAGAGACCAATAATTTTTTGTTTTCATAAAACTCCTTTCTTTGCGGCTATGGCTGCAAGTTACATTTTTATTACATATCAAAAAAGAGTATAAAAAAAGACTTTTATTGCACAAATACATAGATGTATACAATAGTTATACATCATATATACATATGCAATAAAAGTCTTGTCACCATAAGTGTGCCGACCGGCTGTAAGCAGCGGGATGACGAACGGCACAACATCTATATTAGTTAAGATGTGGACTACTCCCTGATATTGATAATAAAATAACAGTCATATTTAATTATATACGGTTCAAAAAATATTATTCAAGAACCATGTTTTGTAAAATATTATCATTGCAGAAGTAATGTGTCAAGAATAAAATTGTATATTTTTATTTGATATTTCCTTTAAGTTTCCGGTACTCGGTAGGTGAAACGCCATTTTTTTGTTTAAATGCATCTCCATAATAATTACTGTTTTCAAATCCACATTCAAACGCAATTTCTGTAATATTTTTATTAGTCTCAAGCAGCATTTTTTCTGATTTTGTTATACGCAGATTATTGATGTATTCTTTAAAGCCGGTTCCGATTACCGTCTTAAATCTCTTTGAAAAATATGACGGATTCAGATGAAAACATTCTGCAATATCTGAGAGTGTGAGCCGGCTCTGAAAATTCTCATTAATATAATCAACGGCAAGCTGCATTGTATTGCTTGAGTTGTTAAAATCAATCGTGCGTCCGTCAAGTGGGATACTTCCACGCATGAGACGCAGTATAAATTCCTGAAAATAAACATTTAAAAATGCAGGGCTTATATAATCACGCTGTTTATGTTCATTTATCATATTAAGGATAAGCGAATCAAGAAAAGCCGTGTTTTCTGTGCTATTATGAAGAACTGTAAAGAGCCGGCTGTCAAGAGTTTCATTTCCGAACATGGAAATAACAGGCTGTATGTAGTTTGCGGAAAATTCTATGCATAATCTTTTATTTACTTCTGCAAGATATGCTGTTTTGTGAGGGATATCAGGAGGGATAACTGCAATATCGCCTTCTTTCATCAGATATGTCTTGTCCTGTATATAAAATGTGCATTGTCCGGATTGCAGATAAAAAATTTCATACCATGAATGGGAATGAAAGTTATACATTGCAAAATTAGCACTATGTGTCTGTTCTGATATTTCAAATCTGTTTGGTGAAGCCATAAGTCCTCCTTTTATTTTATAAATGTAAATGCGGCTGATGTGCTGAATTTGAAAAATTGCACAGAGTGATCTTAATTGTTTTGTTAAAAATGACTAAATTATACAACAGCTTTTTTTGTTGCTTTGTAATATATTATATTATAAACCTAAAAAAAACTGTAATCAATACTAACTTCCTCTAAAAATAGGTAGAACACTTGGTATAAGTGTGATAGCCTTGTCATTACAAAAGCTTTGTAAAAGCTATGTAAAAAAAGGGAAAGCGAGGGCTTTATTAATGAAATTTCGTTCATTAAAAAGAGTTATGGCTGTTGTTCTTACAGCATTGCTTGCTGTGACAGCAATGCCTTCAGGTCTGACAGGGCTTTTAAGTGTAAAAGCTGCAGAACCTGAGATTACAAAGACAACAACTACGTATGACTTCACTAAGTCAGGAAAGTGGAGTAATGTTGCAACTGTAGGAGCAGTTCTTCCGGATAATTATGGAATTATTTTAGGAAAGACAGCAGGTTCAGGAGTAAGTAATGATGGAACATTAAGATTCCGTAACGGAAATGTATTATATTTTCCGATTAAGGATGATACAACAAAGGCCACTGTTACAATGACTTGTAATGGTGATAAGCCGGACAGACTTGTAATTTTTGGTGATAATACTAAAGATACTACATATAATGTTGCAATGTCATCAAAGGGTACAACTGTTACAGTTGACGATATTGACGATTATATCAGAACAGTTGAAGGAAAGAAATATCTTGCATTAGTTTCTAATGGTGATATTAAAGCAAAGACTATTACAATTGATGAATATAATCCGATTAATTCTGTCACAGTAAGCGGTACAGTTGAAAATGCTGTACAAAGAGGAGTTAAGAGCATTAAGTTCAAGAATCTTGATAATGATAAAGCAGCAGTTGTTATTGCTGATATTGATGCTTCAGGAAAGTATACAGCAGTATTAAAGAGAATAGCCGGTAATACTAATTATGTTGCAGTAATTACAAAGGCAGGCTCTAAAGTTGATGATACAAATGATGCTAATAAATTTACCCTTACAGGTAATTCAGCGGCTGCAGAAGTTAATCTTAAAGCTGTTGAAGCACCGGTAGCCACAGTAGCAGGTACATTTACAGGAGTGCCTGATGCTGCATTAAAAGGTGATGTTGCTGTAGAATTAGTACCTGATGATACATCCCTTGATACAGTAACATTATCACTTACAAAGACAGCTGATGGTAATTATACATATGCACAGGAATATATTGTTCCTGATAAGGATTATGCAGTTGTAATTAAAAATGCAGATGATTATGAAGTAACAGAAAAAATTAATAAGGCCGAAGGCAAATATTCAGATGTTGCAATTAATGCATCAAAGAAGCCGGTTGTTGATGTTAAAGGTTCATTTGTTACTTCTGATAAGAAGAATGCTAATGTGACAAAGATAACATTTAAGAATATGGATACTCCTGATTACACATATACTTTTGATGTTTCAGGAAAATCATATAGTGTAAAGCTTCGTGCAGGTGAATATGAGACATCTGTTGAATGTGAAGGATATACAGCATATGATCATGTAAGTGTTGGTAATACAGCAGTGTCTAATGACGTATATCTTAATGCACCTGAAGATACATCAGCAGTTGCTTATGAAGCAGAAGTTAAGGTAGGTGCAGGTCAGAAGTTTGAAAAGATTGCAGATGCAGTTAAGTATATTGCAAGAATGGAAAGAAGTAAGGATGAGAGAGTAACAGTTGTCCTTACTGATGATTTATACAGAGAGCAGGTAATAGTAGATACTCCTAATATAACAATTAAGAGTGCAAAAGAGAGTGGTTCAACAATCACATGGTATTATGGCGTTGGATTCTCTTATTATAGTGCAAAGAAAACAACTGATGGAAAAAATGGTTCATATTATGATGAAGCATGGGCAGTTGATAAATATTATAAGACAGCAGTTGAGCAGAATCCGGGACATTGGGGTTCAACGGTAAATCTTTTTGCAAATGCAAAGGGATTCAAAGCTGAGAATATTACATTTGAAAATTCTCTTAACAGATATCTCACACAGGAAGAACTTGCAGATGGTGCAGATAAGAATGTAGCTCCTGCATGTACGGCCAGAACAACAGAAAATATTGATGTTCGTTCTAAAGCAGCTAAAGAGAGAGCAGCAGTTATCTATATCCAGGCTGACGATACAGAATATAAGGATTGTAAGTTCCTTAGCAGTCAGGATACTGTTTATACAGGTGATGCACAGGAAGTTTCATATTTTAAAAACTGTGTAATTGAGGGAACTACTGATTATATCTGTGGTGACGGTAATCCTGTATTTGACGAATGTACATTAAGCATGTACAGCTACAGCGATATGGAAGCAGTAGCAAGTTACATTGTTGCTTCTAAGGCAAAGGGTAAGCATGGATATATATTTAACAATTGTAAGATTGTTACAACATCATCAACCGGTCTCAAAGCTACGTCAAAGAATATTCTTGCACGTGCATGGGGAGCAGGAACAGTTACATGGCTTAACACAGAAGTTGAGTCTGCAAATATGATTGATCCTGTTGCTTACAAAGATATGAATGCAAAAGTAAAAGATGCTCATTATTATGAATATAATACACATACACCTGATGGAACAGCAGTTGATACATCAGCAAGAGCAGAAGGCGTTACAATTCTTACAGCAGAAGACGCTGCAAAAATTGATATTAAGGCATTACATACAGCAGGTGAGTGGATAGTAGACAAGGAAGCAACAGAAGAAGAAGCAGGAAGCAAGCACAAAGAATGTACAGTCTGCGGACATGTAATGGAAGAAGCTGTTATTGATAAGCTTACACCTCCAACACCAGACCCAGAACCAACACCTGATAAGCCAAACGCAGATGTTGAAGTTAAGGGTGATGCACCAGCAATTAAAAATGATGCAGATACTGTAAAGGAAATCGCATCATCAGTTAAGCTTACAGATGAAGAAAAAGAAGCTGTTAAAGCCGGTGCTGATATTAAATTTAATATTGTTGTAAAAGATGAAGTTAAGGCGGGAGATAAGGAGCTTATAGATACAAAGATTTCTTCACTTGTTAATAATGGTGTTGTTGGAAAAGTATTTGATATCACAATTGAAAAACAGGTTGGCAGTAATGCAGCAGTTAAGGCTGAATTTAATTCAGAAATAACATTAAAGGTTCAGGTACCGGAAGAACTTATTAACAAAGATGATTCTAAGACAAGAACATACAAAATTATAAGAGTTCATGATGGTGAAGTTACTGTTATTGATAAAGAGAACTGTGTATTTGATGAAGAGACAGGTTTAATTACATTCAAGACTGATAAGTTCTCAACATATGCAATTGTATATGAAGATGCAGCTAAAACAGTTGTAACACCTGGCAACACAGATAATAATCAGCCAGCAGCACCTGAAGCAGAAAAACCAGCTGCAGAAGGTTCATCACCAAATACAGGTGATATGGGTATGATGGCAGTTGTAATGATGATGTCATTAATGGCAGCAGCAATGCTTGGTGCAGCGTATGTATTATTTGCACAGGCTCGTTCAAGAAAGAGAAGTTAAATTCTTGAAATTGAAAATACGTATTGTGGGTTTGTTTAGAACGTGAAAATTAAAAATGATGCACATGCTTAGGGGTAAAGCGTGTGCATCATTTTTTGTTGTGTTCGGGAAGCATTTTTAATATAGAAATAACAAAAAGAAATAGATAATTTGCAAAAGATTTTTGTAAAAGGATAAAAAAACTGTACTTTAGAGGTTTGGAATAAAAAAATGAGTGGTCTGATATCAGATTATATAGTACAATCTATGCACAATATTTCTTGAAATAATAGTCATACGCATGAAAGTTGTGCATCATGTACAATTGAGTGCGTTATTGCATTTTTTTGGGGAATGTATAAAAAGGAGGAAAGAGTTATGAAGTTCAAGAAAGGCAAGAAAGTATTGTCTTTAGTTCTTGCAGCACTCATGGTGCTTTCTGTTATGCCTACAAGCATGCTTATTCAGAAAGCAAACGCCGCAACAGCTTTTGAAGGCGGCAAAGAAGTGGCTGACGGAACATGGAAGGGCTGGACATGGTCTGTTTTTGGTAACAGTACAGCCGTTGCAAATAATACAATTAAAGAGAATTCAGATGGCAGTGTTACACTTGAATCATCAGGAAACAAGGGTAAGATAGCAAAAGACCATGAAGGAATTGATTTTCTTTATTACAAAATTGAGAATGGCAAAGATTTTACTATCACAACAAAGATGACAGTAGATTCATTTGCTGTTACAAATCAGCAGGGTATGGGTCTTATGGCAAGAGCTGCTGTTGGCGAACATGAAAATACAGGTGATGCTGCTCCACTCGTTAATGCAACAATAGGTGAAGTTACAGCATCAATAAACAAGGTAAATACCCAATGTGCCGGAACATGGCATACAGGTACAGGTAATGTTGGTTCTCTTAGTGAATCAAAAGTTGAAACCAGCAAGACATATGACCTTGCAATCCAGAAAATCGGTGACAGCTTAATCCTTTCAAAGGATGGAGTTGTATACAAAGAAGGAAAAGCTTCTGAGATATTCACAGGCGACGCAATGTATGTTGGTGTATTTACATCAAGATTGGCTAAGGCAACATTTAAGGATACAACACTTACAGTTACAGATACTAATTCAGATGTAGTTGTAAAAGATGTTACTAAGCCTTCAAAACAGGAGTATATCCAGGAAAATACATACAATGATATTGACCTTGCAGGATTTTCGGCAAATGTAACACTCGGTGGTGTTGAAAAGACAATCACAGCAAAAGACTGCCGTATAGAAGTACCTGATTTTTCAGAGATAACAGATAGCGGTAAGATTGTGCTTGATTACTTTGGTACAAAGATTGAAATTCCTGTAAAAGTAATAAAAGAAGTAGTTACAGATATTAAAGTTGATTACAATCCAATCAAGACAGATTATCTCTTAGATGAGAGTATTGACCTTACAGGTCTTGAAGGAAATGTTGTATATAACAGTGGTGTGACTAAGAAATTACAGGATCTGATTGCCGCAGGTGATGCAGATACAACTGTTTCTTATGATTTTTCTAAGGCAGGCAAGACACAGGTAACAATCGCACATACACACGGAGATGTTACAAAAGAATATAAATTTGATGTAAATGTTTCTGATGCAAAGGTTACTAAGATTGAACTTGCTGGTCCAAACAGAACAACATTTTATAAAGATGTTGTTTATGATGTTGATGCTTACAGAGACGGTGTTTTGGTAACAGCAGAATATTCTGACGGTTCATCAAAAGTATTGTCAGCAGGATTTGCTGTTGAGGCAAAGGGTGATGCTCTTGATACAACAAAGACAGGTAAGTATACATATGTAGTTACATATGGTGGAAAGACAGCCGAGTATACGCTTGAAGTTATAGAGAGAACAGTTCAGTCACTTGAAGTTACAAAGATTCCTGATAAGACAACATATTTAAAGGGTGAGGATTTCTCAGCTGACGGTCTTCAGGTATATGCTGTATATGACAGCGAAGAAAAAGTTAAAGTTGAATCACCTAAGGTAGATTCATCAGCATTTAACAAAGACGAAGCAGGCGAATATAAGATTGTTGTAAGTGCTGAAGTTGATGGCAAAGCACTTTCTACAGAATTTACAGCAGCTGTAAGAGATAAGATTGATTACAAATATAATGACCTTGAGTGGAATGCGGTAACATTCGGACAGTCTACAGCAAATGCAGAAAAAGCAACTGTAACGGACAATGAAGATGGTTCAAAGACAATTACTGTAGAAGCTAAAGAGGGCGTAGGTAAGTGTACCGATGATGGACAGGATGGTATATCATATTATTATACAGTACTTGACCCTACAAAAGATAATTTTGAAATTAAAGCAAAGATAAAAGTTGATTACTTTATAACAAAGAAATCAACTGATAATCAGGAAGGTTTCGGTATTATGGTAAGAGATTCTATCGGACCTGACGGAGATTCATCAATTTACTGTTCTAATGCAATGTCAGTCGGCGGATATTATGGTGCGTTTAATGTATTCGGAAGATACGGCGTTGCTTCAGCAGACGATGCAAGCGGAAAAGTAAATTATACACTTGTAAATAAGGGTAAATCTGAGAAAGTAACAGAAGCTGCTCCTAAGACATTTACACTTACACTTAAAAAAGATAATACAGGCGTATATGCTACAATGTTAGATGAAGCCGGAAATGCAGTAAACAAAATTGACGGAAGTAAGACATGGTATCTTCCTGCTGACACATTTGAAAAGATTGAAGGCAATAAGATGTACTTAGGTTTTATGGCATCCCGTGGAGCTAAGATTGAAGTTAATTCAAATGATATTGATGTTAAGATTACATCAAGTGCGGCTGATGCACCACAGACATTTGCACCTGTAAATGCAACAAAACCTACTGTAACACAGGCTTCATTAAGAGAGACAGCAGATGAAGATTATGAATACAAAGTGACAGTTAATACAAAGGGTCTTCTTACTGTAAAGCAGGATGGAAAGACACTTGCAAGCCAGCAGGTAGTTGAAGCTGGTACATATTCATATCCTACAAAACTTACAGTAGGCAATAACAAGTTCCAGATTCAGTTTGAGCCTGATGCAACCCAGAATATTAATCCTAAGGATACTATTACACAGAACAATACAGTAGTAAGAAAAATATATGCAGCAGTAGAAACACCGCTTTATGTCGCTGCTGGCGGCAGCAAGTCAGGTAATGGTACAGTCGAGAATCCACTTGATATTCAGACAGCTCTTACATTCTGTCAGGCAGGTCAGGCTATATATGTAAAGGGTGGCACATATAACCTTTCATCATCTGTAGCTATTAAGAAATATAACAATGGTACATCTAAAGATATGAAGATGCTTGTGGCTGACCCTGATAATACAGAAGATGTAGTATTTGATTTTGCAGGTAATGATGGTAAAGCTACAGGAAATACATTTGATGTTTCTGGTGATTACTGGTATGTTGAGGGAATTAAATTCCTTAACGGCGGCGGCGTAAGAGTCGGTGGTAATCATAATATATTAAAGAACTGTGATTTTGCAGGACATACTAATTCAGGTCTTTCAATTTCAAGAACTGATGGTGCTACAGAACAGAAAGACTGGCCTTCATACAACCAGATTATAAGCTGTAATGCTTACAACAACAGAGATAAGTCAGACAATAATGCCGATGGATTTGCTGCAAAGCTTACATGTGGTGTTGGTAACGTATTTAAGTACTGCGTAGCTGCATATAACGCAGATGATGGTTGGGATTTATTCTCAAAGAGCGGTACTGGTGCAATCGGTGAAGTAGAAATCTATGATTCAGTATGTTATGCTAATGGTTATGTAATTGAAGATGGCAAGCTCGTTAAGACAAAGGGTGACGGTAACGGCTTCAAGATGGGCGGCAGCGGTATCGCCGTAAATCATAAGATTTACAACAGCTACTCATTTGGTAATGCAGCTAACGGTTTCACAAACAACAGTGACCCAATGGGCGAGTACATTAACTGTACAGGTTACAACAACGGAGGTTCAAACCTTGAACTTCACACATATACAGGTGCAACTGCACAGTTTGTAGTTGAAAACTTCAAGTCATTTGCAGATAACTCATGGGAAAATGAGGAAACACTTGCAGCTCTTACATCAACAGAAAAAGATGCAGAAGCTGATATTATGAATATGATTAAATCATCAAGCAATTTCTTATATGACAAAGAAACAGGTAAATCTGTTAATGCTGATGGTGTTGAACTTACAGCAGCTAACTTTGTAAGCCTCGCTGAATTCAAGGATTATCTCCTTGGTGGAATTGAAGCAGTTCAGAGAAATGAAGATGGTTCAATCAACTTAGGCAACTTCCTTAAATATACAAATGCTGCTGATAACGGAACAGATATACCGGCAGGAAGTGACACATCAATTACAACACCTGATACAGGTGACAGAGTAATGAAAGTTCTTGTTCCTTTAATTGTCGTTATGGTAATTGCCGTTGCAGGTATCGTATATGTTGCAGTTTCTTCAAAGAAGAAAAAAGAAGATAAGTAAAATAATACAAAAATGTATTTTGTAATTATTTGAAATGTGAAAAACACCGTATCACAAGTATGTGGTACGGTGTTTTTCGATTTAACCGGTTATTATTATGATTAATTACGGTTATTGTTACTGTTATTAAGGTCTCTGACCGAGTCCGCCTTCAAGCGTGATAGTTTCGCCTGACATATATTTGAAATCAGGTGAACCAAGATGTACGCATACGCGTCCGATGTCCTGTTCAGGATCACCGAAACGACCGGCAGGAACAGCTTTTAAGTTCTTTTCGTAAGCCTCAGGATAAGCTGCTTTAAAATTCTCAAGCTGTGCCGTGAAAGCGAGAGGGCATACGATATTAACATTAATTCCGTCTTTACCCCATTCCGTAGCGGCAACTCTTGAAAGTCCTCTGATACCTTCTTTTGCGGCAGCGTATGAAGCCTGTCCGGCATTGCCGAAAAGTCCGGCACCTGATGCAAAATTGATTACAGACCCCTTCGTTTCTTTAAGATAAGGATAGCACTCACGCATATAAAGAAATGCGGCATATAATCCCGAATATATAGCCAGATTAAACTGTTCAAGCGTATGTTCTGCAAGAGGCACACCTGATGCGGAAGCCTGAGCATTATTAATAAGAACATCAATTCTTCCGAATTCTTTGACTGCTTTTGCAACAACATTTTTTACTGATTGTTCTGATTCCTGATTTGAGTTGACATCTGCCTGAACAGCAAGGACATTAACACCATAGAGTTTTTCAAGCTCTTCCTTTGCGTCGATAAGTTTTTGTTCGTTACGTCCTGTAAGAACAAGATTTGCACCTTCTTTGGCATATGCTGTAGCGATGCCATATCCGATTGATTTTGCTTTTCCGCCACCTGTAATGATGGCTGTTTTACCAGTAAATATTCCCATATTCTTCTCCAATCTGAATTTAATAATGTGGGGCGGCTACGCACTGTGAAAATCCCACATGATTTGATTTTATAAATAAATATTTAACTTGTCAAATATAATTGGACAAAATTTTGTAAAAGATGTGAAAAATTTTCTCATAATAATGAAAAATTGAATAAAATTGTTAGAAAAATAACAAACGTAATAGTTTTTACAAAAAAAGAACAAATCACTGCCTGTAAAAGCAGGATTTGTTCTTTTTAAACAAGATTTTATTTTAAGTGTTTTTCAACGTAATCTTTAATTGCTAAATTGTCAGCAGGCATCTGGCAGCCTACGATATACATGCCTTCATTGTCTGATGAACGAATGATTTTACCTTCAAGAACTGAGTTGCCAGGAAGGTCGAAGTTTTCAATCTGTACAGAGATTTCAGAACCCTTGCTGTCTGCAAAGAATGAATTATCAGAAAGGAAAGCAAATCCGTTAGCACTGATGTTGTCAAGCTTTCCGGAGTAAGTCTTACCGGTCTTTTTAACTGTAATAGTACATCTGTTAGATATATCAAGACGAGGATATTTACGTCTGTTTACAATACTAGGACGTGTAGTTATTATTATTGTTAATATATTAGTTGAATTGCTGGCGTCAATTAATCCTGATGTAGGATTAATTGCAGCTTTATCCCAGCAGTAAAGAACATTACCAACAGTTACCTGTACTTTACAAGGTGTATTTTTTGCTACATTAATTGAATTATCAAGGCGTACCTTTATGCTGTTACTGTTCTGTTCAAGGAGTTCGCCGTGATATTCATTGATGTTACCATTTTCGGAATCAATAAATAGGCTCAGTTTCATGCCGGGCTTGATATCGTCAATTCCCATGAATCCGCCGATGCCAAGTTCGCACATAAGTCCCTGAATTATTTCTTCGATGTTATCGATATTTGAAGCACTTTCTTCGTATTTGCTTACCATTCGCTTGCTTGTTTCATCAGATTCATTGATGAAGCCTGTCATTGTATCGACAATGTTATATACTTTTTCCATGTTATCGACAAGCTGATGATTTGAAGATTCAACTTCTTTCATAGCTGTATTGATTACAGAGATATGTTCACCGAGTTTGCCGGAATCTTCGTTGATTTTATTAACATTCTGACCGGTAAGAGTAACTTTTTCAAGAGTAACCTGTATAAGTTTGATTGTCTGTTCTATTGAAGTCATCATCTTGTCAGATATTTCTGAGAGACGTGTAAGTGCGTCCTGTATCTGCCCTGAAGATGATTTGGTTTCTGTACTGAGAGTACGAATCTGTTCAGCGACAACGGCAAATCCTTTGCCGGCTTCACCTGCTCTCGCGGCTTCTATTGAAGCGTTGAGAGCAAGAAGGTTGGTCTGGCTTGAAATATTATCGATAGTGCTTGTTTCTTCTTTAACTGTCTCAAATTCATTCTTAAATTCAGTGAGAATATTTTCAACATCGTTTGATAATTCTGACATTGTTTTTGATGTCTTTACGAGACTTTCAAGGTCGGTTGAACTTGTCTGGGCATGGGAACCTGATTCAGCTGTAAGAGATACCATCTCATTGATGAGTCCCGCAACATTTTCAACCTGGGAATTAATGTCAGTAGTCATATCAAGTGAAGATGAGGCGTGGTTCTGGAGCTGTTTGTTGTTGTCGGTAAGTTCGTTGAGACCATCAAGTACGAGATCTGAACCATGTTTATTTTCTGAAGCAAGTTCGCGTACAACAGTGATGCCGTCCATGATAGTGTTACTTGCTGTTTTTACTTTTTCTACAGTTGTTACAACCCGCTGTAAATCAGCTTTAATGCTGTCTGTCAATGCACCATCCGATTCGTTGAGATGTTTGATTGACATTACATAACATATATAACACAAAACAATACATGATACTTGAAGCTGGTAGTTTTTTATGTCTGAAGCACTTGTGCATCCAAGTAACATGGCTCTGTAGACTGCACTGAATATTATGCTGGCTGTATTGGCTATTCCACAGTAAACCATGAATTTACGCTGCTTGTATAAAACAAGAAGGCTTGTAACAGGAAGTATGTAAGTAAAAGCGATTGGTGATTCAGTAGTACATAATAAAAATGTATAAAAAATGCCATATCCGATTACCAGATTATACTTATATGCATCTGTATCTTTACCTTTTATGCGAAGAAGAATTTCGCCAATAAAGAAAGGTATCCAGCACAAAATAACAAAAATAATATAATTATTTACCGGATAAAGACCGGAAGATACATCGGAACCATAGTTAGCAGTGAGGAGAAGGGCGAATACGAGCCATATTCTCTGGGCTTTTATATTGGCCTTCGCTTTAAATAATTTTTCATCATAATCCATATAAAATACTCCTATTAGATAAAATAAATTCATAAATCATATGCACTATAATTATAAGGGTTCTAACTAATATTTTCAACAAATTTGTATAAAATGTTGAAAAATGTCGAACTATATGTTGCAAATAAATTGTTTACATTAAAATATACATATGATATAATACTTATAGAATTGGATTACAAGTTTAACTTACAAGATGACAGGGTGAAGTTTAATGAAATTACTATCAGAAGCGTTTGATACAGTAAAACGCGTATATGCCTATGAGAAGTCCGTAAAGGCTGATACGGCAACACTTCAGAAGATTATGGCAGTATTTGCAATTGTCATGATTCTTATTGATGTCGAGAATATAAGACTCGGCAAGTATATTATAGGTGCAGCTACATTTTTTGTGGCAGCTGTGTCGCTGGTGGCAGTATGGGCATTAGATTATTTTAAGAATGTATACAGAGTATGCAGGATTGCGGCAGTTATTCTGCTGGTTCTTGCTGTGCCAATTATATTCATGGGAGCCAATGATGGATTTTCTTTATTATGGTATCTTTTGCTTCCTGTTATTACACTTATTTTACTGGGAATGAAGTTTGGTGTTCCTGTGTGTGTTATATATGGACTATATATTACAATTTCGTTCTGGACGCCGCTTGGCAATATATTTAATTATGATTATGGCAGGGATTACCGTTTTTTCTATCCTGTTTTTTACTGGGGATTCTGTCTGGTTGTAATTACCGTGGATATATTCTACAAGAATTATCAGATGAGACAGGCTGATGACGAGCATGAGCTTGAAAAAGAAGTTCAGTCAGCTGTAGCGGGAACGAAAGTCCTGATGATTAATTCTGTTACGGCAATCAGCCGTATGCTTGATGAAAAGGATGGGTATACACAGCAGCATTCAAAGAGGGTGGCACAGTATTCGGAACTTATTGCACAAAATATGAAGAGCAGGACTTATACAAAAGAAGAGATTGATATTATATACAGGAGTGCTCTTCTTCATGATATAGGAAAGATAGCGGTTCCTGATGCAGTGCTTAACAAGCCTTCAAGGTTGACAGATGGAGAGTACGAGCTTATGAAGAAACATACGATATGGGGTAAAGAGATTTTGGCAGGACTTGAATTTCTTCCACAGGCTGATATGGGAGCAGCTTATCATCATGAGAGATTTGATGGAAAAGGATATCCGTATGGAATTAAAGGTGATAAGATTCCGGATATTGTAAGGATAATCAGTGCTGCGGATTCATTAGATGCTATGAGTTCCAACAGATGTTACAGAAGACATTGCGATAAAGATTATATAATCAGTGAGTTTGAAAAAGGGGCAGGTACACAGTTTGATGCAGATGTTGCACAGGTTGTTGTCGGATTGATAAAGGAAGGCAGGATAATATTGTAATATATGGGAGATACCAAAGCAAAATTTACAGACACACGTACAGGTTTTATTGATATATTAATGTGCCGGTATGAGGATGAACATCTTGCATTATGGATGAAGATAGTATTCTGTTTTATATGGATTATAAGTATTCCTAATGGGCTGATATATGGAGTGGACACGGATTATATTATGGCATTATTTTCTATTATTTTAATGCTTTTATTAAATATTGCAGTCTCACGTAAGAATTACCGGACATGGGTTGATGTTGCTGCTTTTATTATAATTGCCATCCCGGTATTCTTTGTATATTACCATGCGTGTATCGGATATTTCAGCGTATTTTTTCCACTGTTTTTTTCATCGGTGGCGGTATTTATACTTGGAATACGTAATAGTTTTTTTATCAATATAATATGTTCGGTAATCATTCTTATATGTTCAAGGACATATGGGAAGATGTCAATAAGACATATATATGGTGATAATGTTACATTGAGGTTTCCATATATTTATGTGTGTATTATATTGATTTCATATTGTCTTATGTATGCTATTCAGAAGTACTGGGTTGATAAAAGAAGAAGAAAGCAGATTCTGCAAATCCGTATAGAAGAAGAAAATAAACATCTTCATGCAATGTCTATGAGAATTATGGATACTATGACTAATGCTCTTGATGCAAAGATTTCGGGAGAAAAGGAACATTGTGTGAGGGTTGCCGGGTATTGCAGGCAGATTGCACAGATGAAGAAGCTTGATGAAAAGATGTGCGAATATGCATATAGTGCAGGATTGCTGCATGAGATAGGCATGGTGGGAATACCGGACAGACTGATACGTAAAGACAGCCTTACGGATGATGAATATACAGTATATCAGACATATGTTACAAAAGGATATGAGATTTTAAGTACGCTTCAGGTTGAAGATACAATTAATGTTGCACAGGCGGTAAAGTATCACCGTGAATGTTTTGATGGAACCGGCTTTGTGGAAGGACTTAAAGGTAATGAAATACCGGTGCTTGCAAGAATCCTGTCGGTGGCAGATTATGCAGACAGGCATGTTATGAGGGGTGAAACACCGGAAAAGATTATTAGTGATATAAAGTACATGGAGGGAACAAGATTTGAGCCTGGTATATCATTATATATTAGTAAAGTGTTAATGGAATAGATGCTATTCATGAAGCGGCGATTTTATTGAAAATTGATTTTTCTTAAATGAAATCAGACCATCGTCACGCATTTTACTAAGTTCTTTGGAGAGTGCAGTGCGGTCAACATTAAGATAATCGGCGAGCTGTTGGCGGTCATAATGTATTGTAAAATCAGATCTGCCGACTCTTCTTGATTCATTTGATAAAAAAATGAGCAGGCGGCTTCTGACTGTTTTGGGAGATGTACAAAAAATGCGGTTTGATAAAATAAGGTTTTTGTGCATGGAAATGGTGAGCATATTACCTGTGATTTTTTGTGAGAGTGTTTTTGCAATGTTGTTGTTATCTGATTGTGTAAACAGTCTGCTGATATTAAGGAAAAGAATCTCGGTATTGCTGGCAGAGATAACTTCGACCTGAAGTGGTTCACGACAGAAGCAGTAAGTTTCTGCAAAAACGTGACCACAAGCAATATTGCTGAGAATGGATTTATTTCCCCACAGGTCAATACTCTCAATTGTTACAATTCCTGAGATAACTATTCCTATTTCATCTATAAGTTCATCCATATGAAAAATTATGTTATTTTTTGCATATGATGATAATTTTAACATATTATGTTCTCTAAGATAATTCCATTCGTTTTCATTGATATTTGCAAACAGAGGCAATGATGGTATTTGCATAAAAACTCCTTTTATTTTTCAAATGTGGTTATAACAACGTAATTATTATAGCCATTATAGTATGCTTAATTCACAAAAACAAGAAAGAAGGAAATATATCATGATTAGAAAAATTATTCATATTGATGAAGATAAATGTAACGGATGTGGTGCATGTGTCAATGCATGTCATGAAGGTGCGATAGGTCTTGTCGATGGCAAGGCAAAACTTTTACGGGATGATTACTGTGACGGACTAGGAGATTGTCTGCCTGAATGTCCGACAGGAGCTATAACATTTGTGCAAAGAGAAGCGGCTGCATATGATGAGCAGGCAGTTATTGCCAATAAAGCACAAAAAGAAAAAGAGCAGAAAGAAGTATCTGATAACTGTGAAAATGCATGTTGTAGTTCAGGCATATCACAGTCGCAGCTTGGACAGTGGCCTTGTCAGATAAAGCTCGTTCCTGTTCGTGCGCCATATTTTAATAATGCAAATCTTCTGATTGCAGCTGATTGCACGGCTTATGCTTATGCTAATATGCACAGCGATTTTATGAGTGGAAGGATTACTCTTATAGGCTGTCCTAAGCTTGATGCAGTTGATTATAGTGAAAAACTGACAGAGATTATTGCAAATAACAATATTGCAAGTGTGACAGTTGTGAGAATGGAAGTTCCATGCTGTGGCGGACTTGAATATGCAGCAAAAATGGCTTTAAAAAACAGTGGAAAATTTATTCCATGGCAGGTTGTGACTATTTCAACAGATGGAAAAATTCTTGAATGATTTATGAATTCAAAAATGACTTTTGAAAAACATCTTGCAAAAAGAGTGCTTTTGTTTTACATAATCCAATATATGTGTTAATATAATGAATATATTTGTGTGAGAGAATATTGGAGGTTTTTAATTTTATTGTACATGGAAATTAAATAAACGGGGTATTTTACCGGAGAAACAGGAGGATAATGTATGCAGGAGTACGACGAGTCCTTTTTCAGGGCTAAAGCAAACAAGAGAGCCAGATTGACATGGCTTATTTTATTAGTGATTATAACAGTTTATTATGGTGTGAAGATTCCGTCAGGTGATGTGGAACTTAGCAGGTTTCTTGCATTTACAATAACAGGATGGCTGCTTTATATAAGCGGTGCGGTATATCTGATTATAAGAGGTAATGACAGCAATAAGTATAAGTGGTTCCTGGGAGTAGGATATCTGTTGTTTTATGCCGTTATAACATGGACTTCTCTTAGTCAGATAACATTTGTGTTCGTAATGCCTTTGATTTCAATGATGATTCTTTACAAAGATCCGAAGTATATAAAGTCTATGATGTGGATGACTTTGTTTGTTCTTATATCTAGCAATATGTATAACGGTTTTGCAAAAGGCATGATGGATTTTGTGTCAAGTGCGGAGTGTGCATTGCAGTTTGCGATGATTCTGTGCTGCTTTTTCTGTACTGACAGTTCTATTAAGCATCTTATTGAATCGGATGGTGCACTTACGGCTTCGATTAAGGCAAATCTTGCAAGAGTTGTAAAGACGGTTGAACAGGTTAAGGATGCAAGCAATTCCATAGTTGACGGTGTTACTGTCGTAAGAGAACTTGCGGATGAGAATAAAGAAGGTGCGGATAATGTTGTAAAAGACATGAAAACACTTGCCTCAAATAATGAAATTCTTAATGATAAGACAATTTCATCAGTGGAGATGACTAAGGTTATTGACACATAGGTTAAGGATGTTGCTGACCTTATGAATGAAGTTGTCACACTTATCGGGGCTTCTGTTGAGCATGCTAATACAAGTGAGAATGAATTAAAAGAAGTTGTTGAAGTAACCAATAAAATGGCAGTTCTCTCAAAAGATGTTGAAAAAATACTTAAAGATTTCAAGGCGGATTTCAACAGTGTAAAAGAAGAGACAGGTACTATTGAAAGCATTTCAAGCCAGACAAACCTTCTTGCACTCAATGCCTCAATTGAGGCAGCAAGAGCAGGTGAAGCCGGAAAGGGTTTTGCTGTTGTAGCTGATGAGATAAGAAATCTGAGCAGTGGAACAAAAGAGTCATCTAACAGTATTATGGAAGCACTTTCGCATCTTGAAGAAACATCAGAGAAGATGATGGAGTCAATAACAGAAACTGTAAAGTTAATACAGCTTAATATTGATAAGATGGCATATGTAAATAAGAGTGTGACAGATATTACCAACGACGCATCTACGCTTGGTGAAAATATTAAGATTGTTGACAGTGCTGTCAAAGAAGTAGAATCCTCTAATAAAACGCTTACTGAAAATATGAATCATGTTGGCGAAGTTATGCATATTATGACACAGAGTATTAATGAGGCTGAACAGACAACAAAAACAATGCTCAGCAAATATGAATTAAGTGCTAAAAGTGCATTGGATATTGAAAGTGTTGTCGGCGAACTTATGGAGGAACTTGGTGTTGGCGGATTTATGGGTGTTCAGGATGTAAAGAGCGGCATGAAGATTTCGCTTGTTTTGAATACAGACATAAGCGGAGGAAAAGAATATACCGGTGAAGTTGTTGAATGTAAGAACAATGATATATTTGTAACGCTTGATAAAGATGTCCGGATAGTTCAGGACGACGTTGGAAAGCCTCAGCTTTGCAGACTCCAGATTGTTGTTGAAAATGTATTATACTGTTGGAAAGACATTGCGGTACGCAATTCAAAGCCGGCAGAAAAGGGTCAGTACAGGCTTAATATCCAGACAAATCCTGAGGTATATAACAGAAGAAAATATCCAAGAATGCCATTTGATAACAAATGTGTTATAAGAATTGACGGAAGAGCAGACTCATACAATGGACATATGGTTAATATAAGTGCAAATGGATTTGCATTTGTAGTTAATGATAATATATTTGAGAGCATGAAAAATAAAAACATCACAGCAGAAGTTGAAGATTTTGCAGTTATAGGTGATAAGCCGCTTGAAGGCTGTGTAATCAGATGTTCAAACAATGATGGTGAGTATATTGTCGGATGCCGTATGCCTGAGGACAGCGAGGCAATTAAGGAATATGTAAGTAAGAATTATAGTGAATAGGAAAGAACAATGAGTAGTAATCGTGTGATTGGGATTTTAAAGAAATTCATAAATACACTTGCTATATTAATTATAGCGGGAATAGCTGGCTTTGCATTATTATTAGGCGCTTTTATGATACCTGGACAATATGCACAGGAAAATGTCGGCAAATCTATTAATACTATAAAAGAACAGGGAAGATACCCAAATCTTGTTCCATGGACATTCAGCATGCTTGATACATATACGGATTCGGTTATGCTTTTATCTGCTATGTATGAGGGAGACGAGAGACTTCAGGATAAAGCACTGATGGATTATAAGTATGAAAATATTAACATGGAGCCGGAATTTTCTATTGTTTCGTATTTTGAAGATGGAAAACAGGATATGGAAGTCACATCATATGCAAAATACTGGCATGGTTATATAGTCTTTTTAAGACCATTATTATCATTTATGACATATGATGCGATAAGAATAGTTAATACCATAGTTCAGATATTATTATGCGGCTGGATTGTGTGGCTTTTATATAAGAAAAGTCTCAAAAAATTTATAGTGCCATTCGTATTATCAGTTGTGACACTCACACCAATTGCAATTGGATGGTGCCTGCAGTTTTCAGCGGTTTATTATATTACGCTTATAGGTTGTATAATAATACTGCTAAATTCAGACAGATGGAAAGATACTGATAAATATATATACTTTTTCCTGATTACTGGAATATGTACCAGTTATCTGGATTTATTGACATTTCCGCTTGTGACATATGGAATTCCGATGGTTATGGCTATTTTGACAGACAAGAATGACAGTGTTTCAAAGACATGGAAAAAATGTATACAATATCTTATATATTGGGGAATCGGATATGTTGGTATGTGGGCTATGAAATGGGGAATTTCAAGCATTGCAGCTTCTGGTTTCAATATGGGCGATGTAATCTATTCTTTGTTATATAGAAGTGCCGGAAGTACTGATGAAGGTATAAAATGTTCATATATCATGGTATTAATCAGAAATGCTGGTGTATTTGCACTTAATCCGGTTATTATAATTATATTTGCATACATAGTTTTCAATATCAAAAAAATATACAAAAACAAATCGATGAAGATATTCTGGAATTATGTTAAGATGTATGCAGTGCCACTGCTGCTTCCACTGGTATGGTATTTAGGTACAAGAAATCATTCTTATATACATTGTGAATTTACATACAGAGAATGGGCAATGACTGCATTTGCCGGATTATTTGCACTGACATGTACGCTTGTGGATATTAATCCGGAAAATGAGAAAGATAAATATGTTGCATTAGAAAAGGATAAGACAAATGGATGAAATTGCGGTACTAATTCCATGTTATAATGAGGAAAAAACTATAGAGAAAGTTGTAAGCGATTTTAAAAGAGAGCTGCCAGAGGCAGTAATTTATGTTTATAACAATAATTCGACTGACAATACGGCTATGCTTGCAGCTAAAGCAGGTGCTGTTGTAAGAAATGAATACATGCAGGGAAAAGGCAATGTTATAAGGAGAATGTTTAGGGATATAGATGCAAGATGCTATATAATTACGGATGGTGATGACACATATCCTGTGGAAAGTGCAAGGAAAATGATTGATTTTGTGCTTAACAAAAATGCTGATATGGTTGTGGGTGACAGACTGTCATCAACATATTTCAGTGAAAATAAAAGACCTTTTCATAACATTGGAAATTCTGTAGTAAGAAAATGTATTAATATTCTTTTTCATAATGATATTAAAGATATAATGACAGGATACAGGGCATTCAGCTATGAATTTGTCAAAACATTTCCAATATTATCAAAGGGATTTGAGATTGAGACAGAAATGAGTATTCATGCTGTAGACAAGAATATGTATGTTGAAAATGTGGTGATTGATTATAGGGACAGACCAGCTGGAAGTGTTTCAAAACTGAATACATATTCAGATGGAATGAAAGTTTTAAAGACTATATTGAGATTATACAGAACCTATAATCCAATGGGATTTTTTGGAATAATAGCTGCAATTCTTGCAATAATATCAGCGGTTTTCTTTATACCTGTTATGAGAGAATATGTTATCACAGGCCTTGTTCCGGATTTTCCGACTCTTATAGTCTGTGGGTTTACGATGATTGCCGCAATACAGTCATTTTTTGCAGGAATGCAGCTTCAGACGATTGTCCAAAAAAACAGACAGGATTTTGAAATGAATCTGCAAAGAGTAGACAATGATAAAAAAAGGCTGATGAATTTATAGTTGATTTGAATAATTCCCCACATTTTCCACATACTAACTCCATGTTAAGAGGAAATTGGAGGGAATATCTAGATGAAAGCAACAGGGATTGTTCGCCGTATAGATGAGCTTGGAAGAATTGTCATACCGAAAGAGATAAGAAGGACATTGAGAATCAGGGAAACAGATCCTATGGAGATATTTACGGATAAAGAGGGCGAGATAGTTCTCAAAAAATATTCTCCGCTCGGTGAACTTGCGGAATGTGCAAAGGAATATTCGGAGTCGCTGGCAAGAACAACCGGCAACGTTGTGTGTATATCTGACAGAGAGCAGATAATAGCGATGTCCGGTACAGTAAAAAAAGAACTTGTAGAAAAACCGGTAAGTGACAAGCTTGAGCAGATAATGCATGACAGGGAAAATTTCATGTCTGACGACGATAAAAGAAATTATATCAATATTTCAGATGAAATTGAAAATGAATATAATTCGCAGATTATAAGTCCGATAATCTGTCATGGAGATGTTCTCGGTGCAGTTATTATGCTTTCAAAAGATGGAAAAAAGAAATTTGGTGAGCAGGAAAAACAGATGGTAATGGTAGCATCAGATTTTCTTGGACATCATATGGAATCATAGATTTCCGGAAATTTAAGAAAAAAATGAAGAAGCTGTGTAGTATGTTGGTTGTGGAATACACGACGTACCGCATGGCTTTTTTTGACCAATGTCTTGCGGCACAAATTTTTGTGATGTATAATCTGAAACATATTAAGATTATTAAGAAAGAATAGAATATTTGAAATGGAGAATGTATGAAAAGAGTATTGAAAATATTTGTGCATGATTTAGTTGGCTTATCCAGGAATATATTTGCACTTATTATAGCGGTTGGTTTGTGCATAATTCCATCACTTTATGCATGGTTTAATATATATTCAAACTGGGATCCGTATGCCAATACGTCGTCAATTAAAGTAGCAGTTGTATCGCAGGACGCAGGATATAAAAATTCTGACGGAAAAAATGTAAATATGGGCGAAGAGGTTCTTGATACATTAAGAAAGAATAAGGGTCTTGGCTGGCAGATACTTGGAACATATGATGAGGCAATTGATGGAGTTAAGAGCGGTAAATATTATGCAGCTATTGTTCTTGGTGAAGATTTCAGCAAGAATATGTTTGATTTTATTGATAACGGACTTGTGCATCCGTCAGTTACATATTATGAAAATGAAAAGAAAAATGCAGTTGCGAGTAAGATTACGCAGTCCGGAAAATCAACACTTCAGGAAAATATTAACACACAGTTTGTTGATACTGTAGTCCAGACAGCAATGGGTAGCACAGATGGGATTTTATCTGAGGATAAAGACATATTATCAGGTGTGACGGAAAGCCTCAAAAAGTTAAATTCCAATCTTTCGGGTTACAATACAACAATAACAGCATTTGTAAATAGTAATAATGCACTTCAGGGTACGCTTAATCAGGTTAAAAATGAGATACCGCAGGTACAGCAGGCACTTCTTGATGGTTCGGATACAACACAGAAAATACATGAGCAGACATCTGCTGCGGCTGATGAGTATATACAGAAGATTGATGAGTTGTCATCGCTTATAAGACAGACTTCAAAGGAGCTGTCAGAGCAGATACATAAACTGATTGATTCGGTACAGAATAATGCAGGTACCGATGAGATTATAGCAGGAATTAACAGTGCACAAAATCTGCTTGATGCACTTATGGCACAAAATGACACGCTTGCAGGACAGCTTCAGGAGATTTCACAGCAGCTTGGAGGTGTTGTGGATGATGAAGTTATCAATGCAGCAGTAGCCTCAATAACACAGCTTGAAAATGTCACAAAAGCACTTCTTGAACAGGCAAAAGTTCTTGTTTCCAATTCGGCAGAAATGACAAATGCAAAATTGGAACTTTTAAAGATAATTCTTGGACAGTGTGAGACAAAGATTGATGAACTTGATAAATTATATCAGGATTCACTCCGGAAGAGTGTTGATTCGCTGCGTGCGGTTATAGGTACAACAATAAGTTCAATAGGAACATCACTCACGGAAATGTCGCAGCAGATGAGCGGCTTATCTGCAATGATGGGAAGCCTTATGACAACTGTTGACGGAATGAACATAGGGCTTGACCAGACAGGAATAATCATAAAAGGGATGACAGAAAAAATAACAACCCTTACGCAGAAGCTTGACAGCCTTAATGGTGATGAAAAATTTGAAATGCTTGCAAAGGCATTGTCACAGGACCCTGTTACATATGGAGAATTCTTATCTTCACCTGTTAAAGTATCAACACATCAGGTTTATGAAACAGCCAATTATGGCTCAGCTGTCGCACCATTTTATACAACACTTGCATTGTGGGTTGGAGGACTTCTTCTCACAGCACTTATCAAAGTCCACCCTGATAAAGATGAACTGACAAACGGGGCTAAAAGCCATGAGCTGTTCTTTGGAAGATATCTGTTATTCTTCGTGCTTGGTCAGGTGCAGGCAGTAATAACGGTTTTGGGAGATTTGTATCTTTTGAAAATACAGTGTCTGCATAAAGGATTGTTTATGCTGGCAGCATGCTTCGTAAGTTTTGTATTTACACTTCTTATATATACACTTACAGTGTCATTTGGTGATATAGGAAAAGCACTTGCGGTAGTAATGGTAGTAATACAGATAGCCGGTTCAAGCGGAACATATCCGATAGAACTTCTTCCTGTATTTTTCCAGAAAGTATATATTTACTTCCCGTTCCCATATGCGATTAATGCTATGAGAGAGACAATAAGCGGCATGTATTCGGCAGATTATGCGATATATATAGGAGAACTTCTTATATTTGTCGCCGGTTCACTTGCACTTGGATTATTTATAAGAAAACCGTTTATGAGGCTTAATCATTATATGCATGAACGTATGCATGATACAGATATGATGTAAGGATGTATACATAATTTATATAGCAAACACAGACATTAATATGGAGGCATACTTTGAGTAAAGACATTAAAGACGAAGAATTGTACAGTCAGCTTTATAATATTATACAGAGTGCGGTACGAAATGAAGTCGAACGTGCCATGCAGGAAAAAGATGATAAAGCACAACATGATATAAAACAGGATAATAAAATAACAAAAGCGTCAGAAAAACAAGTGGATTCATATATAATAGGCGGTGAAACTGAAGAAGATGCAGTAACAAATGATTTTTATATAGATGAATATGAGGAAGCGGTTGAGGAAGAACAGCTTATATTTAATAAAATGCTGGAATATTATACGGAATCACACAGGAAGAATAAAAAAAGAATCAGGGTCGGCATGATATGTATGATTGTGATTCCTCTGATATTCCTTATGCTTATGTTTACAATGAACAGTTCAAAGATTGTATATCTGGTATTCTGGATAATTTCACTTTTTGCACTTTGTACATATCTTATTGCAGTAGAGTATATGGATTATAATCTGCAGGAGCGTATGAAAGAACTTGGTGTGACATCACACAAAAAGAAAGAGGCAATTATCGGACCGAAAGTAATAGGACAGGATATTGAAAATCTCAAAGAAAGGATTGGACTATGAAAAATATATACAAAGTTTTTATTTCAGACTGGAAAAGAATAAGTAAAAACGTAGTTGCGGTTGTAGTTGTGATGGGACTTATAATACTGCCGTCATTGTATGCATGGTTTAATATTCTTTCAAACTGGGACCCATATGGAGAAGAGTCAACTTCAAGGATAAAAGTAGCGGTTGCATCTGATGATAAGGGAATTGTTATGGATAGTCTGCAATTTAATATGGGTGATACTATTATTGAGGCACTTGAATCTAATACTACAATTGGCTGGGTATTTACAGACAGCACAAAGGATGCTATAGACGGTGTTTACGCTGGCGATTATTATGCGGCACTTGTAATGCCGGAAGATTTTTCAAAGAAAATGGTAAGTTTTCTTACAGACAGTGTTACGCACCCTGAGATAGATTATTATACAAACCAGAAAAAGAATGCGATTGCACCAAAGATTACAGATAAGGCAAAGACGGCAGTTCAGCAGCAGGTCAACTCAACATTTATAAGTACAATTGCACAGACATTTGTAAAGGCGGCAGATGGAGTTGATACATCGGCAAATCAGGAAAATATGACATCAGGACAGACAGTTCTTGACATCCTTTTGTCAAAAATGCAGCAGCTTAATACACAGCTTGATTCATATGACACGATACTTACGGCATTGATAAGTGTCACAGATTCGGCATCGTCTGCTATGAATGCAGCGGGACAGATTTCACCTGATATGTCAAAAAAAATCATCGCTGAGCAGCAGAAAGTAGATTCTCTTATGAAGATAGCATCAAAGGGAAATATACTTGATTCAAGTGTTTCCAGCCAGCTTGCGGCCGGTCTTGGACAGATTTCACAGATAATGGATAGTGTTATCAATATATATTCAAAAGCGGATGGCAATATAGACAGTTTTGCATCATCTATTTCGACGGCAGGTGTGAATCTTAAAGATACGAAAGAGATGCTTGGCAGTCTCAAAACGGATTTAAGTTCAACAATAGAAAAACTTAATAATATAAAGGATAGCGGAAGCTATGATATGCTTTTGAAAGTGTTGGGACTTGATGCGGACAGTTTCGGTTCATTTGTTGCATCACCTGTCGAGATTGAGACAGAGGCAATATATCCTATAGCGACATATGGTTCTGCGATGTCTCCGTTTTACACAGTTCTTGCAATATGGGTAGGCGGACTTATTCTTGTTGCAATTATACATGTGGGAGTAAAACCACAGAAAGAGCATCCAGATGTTAAACCATATCAGGCTTATTTCGGAAGATATATAACATTTTTCCTTATAGGGCAGGCACAGGCACTTCTTGTTACGCTTGGCGATTTGTATTATATAGGGATCCAGTGCGTAAGCCCGTTTAAATTCTGGTTTGCTGCATCGGTTACAAGCTTTGTATTTACAATATTTATGTATTCACTCACAGTTGCAATGGGCAATGTCGGTGAGGCACTGGCTGTAGTTATAATGGTTATTCAGGTAGCAGGAGCCGGTGGTACATTCCCGATAGAGGTGCTTCCAAAGGTTTACCAGAAAATATACGAATTCCTTCCATTTACTCACGCGATGAATGCAATGAGAGAATGTGTAGGTGGTTCATACCAGCTTAATTACTGGAAATATCTTGGATATCTTTGTGTTTATGTGATAATATCGCTTCTGATTGGGCTTTTATTTGCTATACCATGCAGAAAACTGAATGAAAAGATTGAGAAGAGCAAACATAGGTCTGGAGTAATGATATAAGTAAAGATTGGCATTTTTAACAAGAATTGGTGGCTAAAAAGCCTCAAAACCGCTTGAAAACTGTGAAAATGACTAAAATAAATGGCTTATATTGACAAATGGATTAAAAGAGTTTATAAATGATTTTATTGGGTAGACCAATAAAATATACCTGTTGAGGAGAGATTTACAATGAATAAAACAGAGTTAGTAGCAGCAATTTCAGAAAAGACAGAATTAACAAAGAAGGACAGCGAGAAGGCTTTAAAGGCTCTTATCGATGTTGTTGCAGAAGAATTAAAGAAGGGTGAAAAAGTTCAGTTAGTTGGTTTTGGTACATTTGAAGTATCAGAGAGAGCTGCAAGAACAGGCAAGAACCCACAGACTGGTGCAGAGATTAAGATTGCTGCCTGCAAGGCTCCTAAGTTCAAGGCTGGTAAGGCTTTAAAAGATGCAGTTAATGCATAATTTAATTTAGGATTTGTAAAAATGTAATTTTTGAACAGGAAGTGCACCGTGTCGAAAGACTGGTGGGCTTCCTGTTTTCAGATTTACGCGTGTAACGAGCCAAAGTCCGTGCTTGCACGAGACCTTGGCGACTGCCGCGATAACTTGAGAAACTCGCAGAGCGTGTTTCTCATAGTTTATGTGTATAAAAGGCTGATACAGGTCAGAAATACTGATACAGGTTATAATATAAGGAGACAGCTTATGAGATTAGATAAATATTTAAAAGTATCAAGACTTATCAAAAGAAGGACAGTTGCCAATGATGCATGCGATGCAGGAAGGGTTACAATAAATGGGAAAGTTGCCAAGGCATCAGTTGATGTAAAGGAAGGTGATGTTATAGAGATTGAATTTGGTAACAGAAGTGTAAAAGTCCGTGTTCTTGATGTAAAAGATACTGTGAAAAAAGAAGAAGCGGCGGACATGTTTGAATATATTTAAAAGTCATGATTATTTCCGAATATAAACGCCTGTTAAGACATACATTAAACAAGATACAATTTTTTATGTATGGGAGGCGGGTATTATGGAAGAAAAAATAAAACAGAGGCGTTCGCACAGACTTAACATGGAAGACCGTAAACGCCTTGAGATGACGGGAATAAGTGATGTTATCTCGTTCGATTTAAATAAGATTCTGCTTGAGACAGATTACGGTGTTGTAACTGTAAAAGGTGACAATCTTCATGTGAACAGGCTGTCTGTAGAGAAAGGTGAACTTGACATAGATGGCAGCATACAGTCATTGGAATATTCGGAAGTTTCCAGCTTTGGCAAGAAGGGAGAGTCATTCTTTAGCAGGCTTATGCGTTAGACATGCCTGCCGGGTGGCAAAAAGCTGATTGGGTAAAGTGAGCAGTCTTATTATCTGGGAACAAAGTACATTTTTTGCAGCATTATTCATGGGAATGATGTTTGCGTTTATATATGACTGTATTCGTGTATTCCGGCGGGTGTTTAAGCATAAACATGTGTATACAATGGCGGTTGAGGATATACTGTTCTGGTTTTATGTAAGCATACGTGTTTTTACCTGCCTTTATGAAAGAAATAATGGCATTATCAGGGGCTTTATTGTAATATCGCAGATATTTGGTGCATTGATTTACAGGTATGCATTTGGAAAATTATTTGTGAAATATATGACCGGATTATTGATATTTATTTTGAAACCATTGAAAAAACTGTTCTTATTGATTAAAATAAAAGTACATGAGCTGGATGTCCATGTCAAAAGCAGTAGAGCATCCAGGGAAAAGAGGAAAAAATGCAGTTTGAATCCAGATGGGAAAAACAGCAGCGTCTAAAAAGACAGAAACGTTCAAGTGTTGCCGGAATGATAACAGCCGTGATACTTGTACTTCTGCTTGGTGTTGCCATGTGGAATGGAAAAAGGACGCTGGAAAAGAAAAACAGGATTTACGAGGAACAGAGTGAATCCCTTACACAGCAGATAAATGAGCAGCAGCAGCGGCAGAAAGAACTTGAAGAATATAAAAAGTACGTTAAGACAAAGAAATTTGTAGAAGAAGTTGCAAAGAATAAGTTTGGACTTCTTTATCCGGATGAGATTCTTATAAAACCGGATGATTGACAGATACATACATAAAAGAGACTGATACGCATAGTGAGGGGAACCTCCTGATATTTTCAGCGTATCAGCCTCTTTTTTTGTTGTCATCACTACATTATGACAAAAAATGACAGAACATATGGTTATAATATACAAAAGCAGAGAATCACAGACAGGGAGGTATGATTATGAGTGAGAGTGTTCGTGGTTATGTAACTACATATTCTTTTAACAAGCTTGAAGAGACGGCTAAGACATTCAGAAGATTAGGGGAAGTATATGAAAATGCGGCAGAGTTCAAGACAGCGGACCCAGGAATATCAAGACAGCTCCTTCTTGTTGCTGATGTGCTGGATGAATGTGTGACAACGCATCTGTATTCAGAAGAAATCCCTAAAGATATTGCAAAGGAACTTTTCAGAAAATGTTTTCTTTCCGGTGTGAGAATAAAGAATTTATCGACAATCAGAAACCATCATGGGGCGGCTGAGCTTGTGATGCAGGCAAGGACTGTCGGCAGGGGATGTGTTTCGGTAAAAAAGATTCTGCCAATCATATCCGAAGTATTCGGGCTTGGCTATTATCTTCCGGGTTCAGACAGGACAACTATTCATGAACAATTTGAGCAGTTTATATTTATACAGGAGAGCAGATTCCGCATGCTTACGGGAGTTGCACGCCGCGGCAAAGGATGCAGTAAATTTAATGGGGATAATTTTCTTATTTCAAGACTTGATTGTGGAAAAACAACCGCGGCGATAGCTGACGGAATGGGAAGCGGGAAGAGGGCTTTTATAGAGAGCCGCATGGTTATTGAACTTATGGAAAACTGCATAGATGCAGGATTTGATGAACATGCTGCATTGGACCTTATAAATGCGGCGTATATTGCAGGCGGTTCTAAGAGTGTCAATCCTGTAACTATGGACATGAGCGTGATTGACTGTAACACAGGAATAATGTCATGTATTAAAATGGGGGCGGCGGCTACATTTATAAAGCGTGATTCATCAGTGGAAGTTATAAAATCGACAACACTGCCACTTGGCGTGCTTGAAAAGGTTGATTATGAGCGTGTTAATAAAAAGCTTTATAATGGTGACTATGTTATTATGGTAAGTGACGGGCTGTTAGATAATATTCCCAATGTTGATAAAGAAAAAATATTTGCAGATATTATAAATACAATATCTGTTAAAAAGCCGGATGCAATGGCAGAAGAGATAATGCGTAAATCATTAAAATATAATGGTGGAAAGCCATCTGATGATATGACAGTTCTTGTACTCGGACTGTTTGACACTTATGACAAATAATAATATAATTTCTGGTATAATATAAAGTTATATTTGTTATAGTGACAAAAGAACGGACTGGATATGATTGAAAAAGTATATGACTATATGAAAAAGACAGGAATGTCTGATAATACAAAAACGATTGTGGCAGGACTTTCAGGCGGTGCAGATTCCGTATGTCTTGTTATGGTTTTAAAAAGAATAATTGAAATCCACAGACTGGGTATAAATATTGTGACAGTTCATGTAAATCATGGAATAAGAGGGGAAGAAGCAGAACGTGACGAGAAATTTGCCAAAGAATTTGCACAGGCAAACGGACTTGAATTTCAATCATATCATGTAAATATACCTATGATTGCAAAAAATGGCAATATGAGTGAGGAAGAAGCGGGAAGGCAGGAAAGATACAGGATTTTCAGAGAAGAAGCAAAGTGTTATCCTGATGCAAAAATTGCGGTTGCACATCATATGGACGACCAGGCGGAGACTGTGCTTATGCATCTTATGCGTGGAACCGGACTTGCCGGGCTTGTTGGAATGAATCCGGTTAATGGCGATATAATCCGGCCGCTTCTTTGTGTTACAAGACAGGATATAGAAGATTTTCTTGAAAAAGAAGGACAGGGTTTTATAACTGATTCGACAAATCTTGATGATGATTATACGAGAAATAAAGTGAGAAATATTCTCATTCCTCTTATGAAAGATATTATTAATCCAAACGTGACACAATCGCTGTGTGCAGCATCTTTGGATGCAGCAAAGATAGAGTCGCATATAGAAAAAGAGACTTGCCAGGCAATTGATGAATATGTGGTTTATGGAAAAGAAGATGCGGTAATTGAACATCTTGAAGAGTTTTTAAAGCTTGATATATGCATACGTGAACGTGTATACAGAAACGTGTTATTCAGACTTTCGGGAAAACACAAAAATATATACAGGGTAAATATCGAGGCGGTTGACGGCATAGCGTGCGGTGATACTGGTAAAGTACATGATATGCCGTGGTCTTTGTGCGTGAAAAAAATATATGACAGACTTATATTTGAACGGAAAAACAGCTACGATGCAGCTACAGATGATTTTTTGATTAAAATAAATAAAAATGAGATTGATTACAGTGGTGTCAAAAAAGAATATCCTGTTGGAAAGAATATATATCTGAATGGAAAAAATGTATATTTAAATAGTATAAATTTCCAAATGGTTAATAATCTTAATGGAAAATTTAGTGGGAATGACTATACTAAATATTTTGATTATGATAAAATAGAGAATACGATTCATATTCGTTTCAGGCAGAATGGAGATTATTTTATATTTTCATCTGATGGCGGTAGAAAAAAATTGAAAAATGAGCTGATAGACCGAAAAGTCGAACCGCAAAACAGGGATAAAGTGCTTATTGTGGCACAGAATTCGGAAGTTTTGTGGGCTGCCGGAATCAGGCGTTGTCAGTCGTATCTGATTGATGATACAACAAAACATATTTTAGAAATGACATTAAATTTTCAGGAGGAATAATTGCGATGGAAAAACACAATATTAGTGTTCTGATATCAGAAGAAGAGGTACAGAAGAGAGTTCGTGAGCTTGCAGCCCAGATAAGCAAAGATTATGAGGGAGAATCAGTTAAGTTAATATGTATTCTCAAGGGAAGCGTATTTTTTACATGTGAGCTTGCAAAGAGAATTACAGTGCCTGTAATCCTTGATTTTATGCAGGTTTCAAGTTATGGAAGCCAGACTGTTTCAAGTGGAACGCTGAAAGTTAAAAAGGAACTTGATGAGCCTATTGAAGGTGATAATGTAATTATTGTCGAAGATATCATTGATTCGGGCAATACTCTTTCACGACTTGTTCCTATGCTTCAGGAAAGAAATCCTAAGTCGTTAAAGGTATGTACTCTTCTTGATAAGCCGGAAAGAAGAGAAGTCGATGTTAAAGTTGATTATAACGGGTTTAATATTCCTGATAAATTCGTTGTTGGATATGGTCTTGATTATGACCAGAATTATAGAAATCTCCCATATGTCGGAGTAATAAATTTGTAGGAGGAATATATGAATAACAAGGGAAAGGCCAGCGGCTTTGGAATATATGCCGTTGCGGTTGTGATTATTGCGGTCCTGTATCTGCTCATGTCACGCTTTGGCAGTCAGACAAGCGATTATACGTATGATGCATTTGTTAAAGACGTTGACAGCGGAAGCGTTACAAGCGTTGTAATAAAGCAGAATGCAGAAGTTCCAACAGGTGTTTTATATGTATCATTTTCAGGCAGCAAAGAACAAAAAATGCTCAATGTGTCTGATGTCAATGATATACAGAGCATGCTCACAAAGAAAAATATTTCTTATGATCTGAGAGACGTTTCAAGACAGAGCGTGTGGATAACGACGGTGCTTCCTATCGGAATAAGTCTGTTTGTTATAATATTTTTATTTGCAATGATGACAAGGCAGGGTGGAGGCGGAGGCAATGCCAAGATGATGAATTTTGGCAAGAGCCGTGCGAAGCTTATGACCAATGACCAGAATCATGTGACATTTAATGATGTTGCAGGTCTTGATGAAGAAAAAGAAGAACTTGCGGAGATTGTAGATTTCCTTAAAAATCCGGTGAAATATACAATGCTCGGTGCAAGAATTCCAAAGGGTGTAATTCTTACAGGCCCTCCGGGAACAGGTAAAACACTTCTTGCAAAGGCAATTGCAGGTGAAGCCGGAGTACCGTTTTTTAGTATATCAGGTTCTGACTTTGTAGAAATGTTTGTCGGCGTGGGTGCTTCAAGAGTAAGAGACCTTTTTGAAGAAGCTAAAAAGAATGCACCTTGTATTGTATTTATAGATGAGATTGATGCTGTTGCTAGAAGACGAGGAACAGGTATGGGTGGCGGCCATGATGAACGTGAGCAGACACTTAACCAGATGCTTGTTGAGATGGATGGATTTGGTGTAAATCAGGGCATCATTGTAATGGCAGCCACAAACAGAATTGATATTCTTGATCCAGCTATTTTAAGACCTGGCAGATTTGACAGAAAAGTAGTTGTTGGAAGACCTGATGTTGCAGGAAGACTTGCAATTCTTAATGTCCATGCGGCAAAGAAGCCTCTTGGTGATGATGTTGATCTTGACAGCCTTTCAAGAACTACAGCCGGATTTACAGGTGCAGACCTTGAAAATCTTCTCAATGAGGCGGCAATCAATGCTGCCAAGCACGGACGCAAGTTTATCAAAAATGAAGATGTCAATTATGCATTTGTTAAAGTTGGTATCGGTGTTGAAAAGAGAAGCAAGATTATTTCAGAAAAAGAGAAAAAGATTACAGCATACCATGAGTCAGGACATGCAATATTATTCCATGTACTTCCTGATGTCGGACCTGTTCATTCGGTATCAATAATTCCAACAGGAATGGGTGCAGCAGGATATACAATGCCGCTTCCTGAAAAGGACGAGATGTTTAATACAAGAGGCAAGATGCTTCAGAATATAATTGTAAGTCTCGGCGGACGTGTTGCTGAGGAACTTGTATTTGATGATATTACAACAGGTGCTTCACAGGATATACGACAGGCAACACAGACGGCAAGAGATATGGTTACAAAGTACGGATTTTCATCAAAACTTGGACTTATTAATTATGACACAGACAATGACGAGGTCTTTATCGGAAGAGACCTTGCACATACAAGACCATATGGTGAAAATATTGCTGGACAGATAGATGCGGAAGTTAAGAATATAATTGATGAGTGCTATTCACGGGCAAAGACAATTATCTCTGAGAACAGGGATATTCTTGATAAGAGTGCATCACTTCTCCTTGATAAAGAAAAGATTTCAAGAGAAGAATTTGAGGCTCTTTTTGAAGAAGAAAATAAAGAGAATGAAGTTGTACAGAGTGTAGAATAGACAGATTGTATAAAATGCACAAAAAAACGTAATATATTACGTGAAAGTTTAGCAACACTTATGGACGGCAATGTGATACTATAATTAATGTAAAAACCCCCCAATACATTATATTTTTTGCTACACCCCATAATAAGTGAAATACCTTCTCCAAAAAGGACAGCCTACCCCGGCTGTCCTTTTTACTTGCTTTATAAGGCGTTTCGTTATAAAATTATATTGAACCATTCACAGTAAGGAGTGTTTGAATATGAGACTTGTTAAGTCAACTGAAACTTTAGAGAAAAACGAGAAGAAACTTCTTTATATGTGTAATGCACGTCCTGTTTTAAAAATGAGGGCTTTATTTTCTGATGCAACAAAGGATTACAGAAATCCTCCGGAATGTGACCCGGGCGACAGCGTAGCTCTTCGTCTCAGAACAGGAAAATATAATGTTAATAAGGCATATCTTTGTACTGATAATGGGGAATACCGCATGGAACGTGTGGACTCGGATAATTTGTTTGATTATTACGAGGCTTCGGTTACAGTAAGCGAAAAGATTCTGTCTTATTATTTTAAAGTTGAGACAGCACATGGTGCAGTCTGTTATTACAATCAGATTGGCGCATCAAGGGAGCTTAACCAGTATTATAATTTTCGTATAATACCGGGATACAAGGTTCCGTCGTGGGCTAAGGGTGCTGTCATGTACCAGATATTTGTGGATAGATTTGCTAATGGAAGACCACAAAACAATGTACTTGATGATGAATATAATTATATAGGAGAGCATGTCAATGAAGTAAAGGATTGGTATAAGTATCCTGAACCTATGGGTGTCAGGGAATTCTACGGTGGAGATCTGCAAGGCGTATGGGATAAGCTGGATTATCTTGAAAATCTCGGAGTAGATGTTATTTACTTTAATCCTTTGTTTGTATCTCCTTCTAATCATAAATATGATATACAGGATTATGATTATATAGATCCACATATTGCAATGATAGTTTCTGATGAAGGAGAAGTTCTTGCACCGGGTGACCATGACAATACTCATGCGACAAGATATATTGACAGAGTTACAAACAGACGCAATCTTGAGGCAAGCAATATTTATTTTGCACAGCTTGTTGAAGAGATTCACAAGCGTGGGATGAAAGTTATTATAGATGGCGTATTTAACCACTGCGGTTCTTTTAATAAATGGCTGGACAGGGAACATATTTACAGCAGAAGCCGCGATCAGTATGAGTCGGGAGCATATGAGCGTTTTGAAAGCCCGTATCACAGCTTTTTTAAGTTTTACAGTGACCAGTGGCCTGATAATGGTTCATATGACGGCTGGTGGGGACATGATACACTTCCTAAGCTTAATTATGAAGGTTCAAAGAAACTTGAAGAATATATTCTGGACATTGGAAAGAAATGGGTGTCTGAACCATACAATGTTGACGGATGGAGACTTGACGTGGCGGCAGATTTGGGATATAGTCCCGAGTATAACCATGAATTCTGGAAAAAGTTCAGAAAGTCAGTTAAGGATGCCAATCCACAAGCTGTTATTCTGGCGGAGCATTATGGCGATTCATATGACTGGCTCTCAGGCGGAGAGTGGGACACGGTTATGAATTATGATGCATTTATGGAGCCTGTCACATGGTTTCTTACCGGAATGGAAAAACACAGTGACCAGTACCGTGAGGATATGCTCGGCAACGCAGATAATTTTTTTGGTGCTATGCATCATAATATGTCAAGAATGGGTGGACAGCCTGTTAGTATTTCAATGAATGAGCTGTCAAATCATGATCATTCAAGATTTTTAACAAGAACAAACCACCGCGTTGCAAGGCTTGCAAATGCAGGACCTGAGGCAGCAGGTGAAAACATAGATAAAGCAGTCTTTATGGAGGCTGTAGTTATACAGATGACATGGCCGGGAGCACCGACAATATACTATGGAGATGAAGCCGGAGTGTGTGGCTGGACTGACCCTGACAACAGAAGAACTTATCCATGGGGCAGGGAAGATAAAGAGCTTATAGATTTCCACCGTGATGTCATTAAGATGCACAAATCGTGCGAAGTATTAATGAGCGGTTCGTATAAGCAGCTTTTATCAGAATATAATCTGATTTCATATGCAAGATTTAACCGTGATGATGCTGTTATAGTTATTATCAATAATTCACCGGAAGAACGCAGGACAAAGGTTCCTGTGTGGGAAGCAGGACTTCCGTATAACAGCGATGTTGAGCAGATATTTGTGACATATGAAAATGGTTACAGTACGGCAAGGCTCGGATATACGTTAAGTGGCGGCTGGCTTGATATTGGTCTCAGGGCAAAGTCAGCAGTTGTTCTTAAAAAATTGAATAATCAGATTTAATTCATAACAGAAAATGAAGAAAGGGGCGATTTTGTTATGCCTAAGAATACAGGTGACGAAACAAAAAGCGAAATTAAACTTAACCGAAAAATGAGAATGTGGAACAAATACCGCAATTATTTTATTACAGGAGTTGTAATTGTAATTGTCCTTATTGTTCTTGCAATTATATTTAAAGGTTGTTCAGGAAAAAAGAAAAACGATACTAAACCAACAGTGACAAAGCAGACAACGCAGGCTGATGTTACAAGTAATGATAGCACGAATGAGACAACAACACAGGCAACTACAGCAGCACCGGCTCAGACACAGCCTCAGACAACACAGGCTGCACAGGGCAGTTCTGGTAATGTATATAAAGTTGAAGGCACGGCTGGTCAGGAAGATTTTACAGCTAAGGATTCATATGCAGACACAGTTGTGCTCGGTGATTTTATTGCAGGTGGTATGTCCTATTATGGATATCTGTCAGATTCACAGGTTGTATCAGATGATAATATGACAACACGTAAAGCTGCTGACTATATTGATTCTGTAGCATCTGCAAATCCTAAGAAAGTCGTAATTATGCTTGGTTTAAATGATGCGAACTATGGAACAATGAGCGGCGAAGCTATCGGTGATAATATAAGCGAGGTTGTATCATCAGTTAAGTCAAAGTGTCCATCTGCAAAGATTTATGTAGTATCAGTGCTTCCGGTTACTTATGCATTTGAAGGACGTTCAAGTGTAGAACAGGGTGTGCTTGATACGATAAATACACAGCTTGAGAGTAAAGCAGCCTCAATGAATGTGACATATATTGATATTGCTAATTCATATAAGGATGAGAGCGGATATCTTAAAGGAGACTGCACAGGTAACGGATGTAATCTTAATAGCGGATATTATCCATTCCTTTTAAATAACATTGCCAAGGCATTCAAATAATTGCTGAGGCGTCTGGAGGAGAGTAATGAATTTTCATGTATTGACACTGTTTCCTGATATGATAATAGACGGGCTTAATACAAGTATTACCGGCAGGGCAATTAAAAATGGCTGTCTTAGTGTAGAAGCGGTAAACATAAGGGACTATGCCAATAATAAACATATGAAGGTTGATGATTATCCATACGGTGGAGGGGCAGGGCTTGTCATGCAGGCTGCCCCTGTGTGTGCCGCGTATGACAGTCTTGTACAAAAGATAGGAAAAAAGCCCAGAGTTGTCTATATGACGCCGCAGGGATATACATTTAACCAGAAAATGGCACAGGATTTTGCCAAAGAAGACGATCTGGTTATTTTATGCGGACATTATGAGGGCATAGACGAGAGAGCGTTGGAAAGAATCGTGACTGATTACGTATCGATAGGTGATTATGTGCTTACAGGCGGCGAGCTTCCTGCTATGGTTGTTATAGATACAGTATCAAGACTCGTTCCGGGCGTACTTCATAATTCAGAATCGGCAGAGACAGAGAGCTTTGAAAATGGACTTCTTGAATATCCACAGTATACAAGACCGGAAGTGTTTGAAGGGAAAAAAGTTCCGGATGTTCTTCTTTCAGGACACCATGCAAATGTTGAAAAATGGAGACTCGAAAAGTCAATTGAAAGAACAAAAAAATACAGACCGGATTTATATGAAGAATATTGCAGAAAGCAGAGTGGTACTTGACACTCTGCTTTTTTGATGCTATAATTTTATAGAAAATTTGAGCCTAGATAGCTCAGTCGGTAGAGCAGAGGACTGAAAATCCTCGTGTCGCTGGTTCGATTCCGGCTCTAGGCATTTTTAACTGATTATTTATTTCGTTTTTATTAAAATGGCAGCTTACAATGGTGTTTTCAGACATTTCTTGTGGGGTGTCTTTGTTTTTATATAAAAAAATATTGCAATTAAATTTTTACCTTTTAAAATTATTAAAAATAAAACGGAAAAATGTAGATTTATTAAATTAATATAGAGAAAAATTGGTACTTGTATATCAATATTAATTATATTATTATAATTAGACAATGATTTTTGAAATGGTGGTAAAATGGATAATAACGTGTTTTTTAAAGGTAAAGCTATAATAGATGAACAGTTTAATATTTTGTCAGTAGATGATGAGCTTAAAGATTTTTTAGGAGACACTCTCGTTAATACTACATTTGCACGACTCATACATCCAAGTGATATAAACCAGCTTGAGGCAGCTGTAAAGAATGCCCAGGGTGAATCGGGATTTGTTACGGCACTCAGAATGGTAGATAATACAGGAAGATACAGATGGTTTGTTTATATTATAGATGTAGCTGAACCTGCGGATAATGTTTGTAAAAGCAGAATATGCAGTATATCGATTTTTGATATAAGAGTATTTTTTAAACATACAGATACAAAGGCTGATAACACATATATGGAATATTTCAGTCTTATGGAGTATCTTATGTTCTCATATGACGTATCCACTGACAGATTGAGAATTTTTATGATGGAGAGCCATCAGCAGGTAGATTTTTACCGGGGAACCTTAGCTGACTGGCGTAGAACAATGCTTGCCAATGGCAATGTGTATGGCGTTACACGCAATATATTTGATTCTTTTTGTGATGATTTTGCCAATGGAACAGAGATATTTGAACGTGAATTTAAGATGAAGATATTTGAGAATTCACAGGGGATGGAATGGTGTCTTGTCAAAGGTAAGACTATCATAGATTTTAGTGGCAAAAAGCATGTAATTGCCACAATGTCAAAGATAAGTCCTGTCAATGATGAAGAGCATGTATATCTTAATTCAGATTCACTTGATGTAGGAACGGATATTCTTAATAAGCGTGCGATTACGGAATATACAAAGAGGCTTATTGAATCAAAACCGGAAGGTCCTGTTACAATTGCAATTATAGATATCGATAATTTTAAGACGATTAATGATGAGTTCGGTCATATGTTTGGAGATGAGGTAATATGCAATGTTGCAGATGTTATTAAAGAGTCTGTTGAAGGAAAGGGTGTAGCCGGAAGAATTGGCGGAGATGAGATGTTTATCGTTGTTGAGGGGCTTGAGAGCAATGATGAGATAAGAAATGTGCTTCGTACAATCCGCAATAACGTCTCATTTATGTATAATAACCAGCCTGATAAGCCGCATGTCACATGTTCTATCGGTTCGTCTACATATCCATGTGACGGACAGACATATGAAGAACTTTTTAATATAGCTGATAAGATGCTTTATCTTGCAAAAGAGAAAGGCAGGGACAGATATATAATATATCTCCCGGATTTGCATGAGGATTATGTAAAGGGCAAAGGAATGCCCAATTCAGAGGCATTCATGTTCTACAAGTACAAAAAAATCGGGGTTATTAATAATATAGTTAATGCTTATAGAAAAAATGGAAAAGACAGTATTATGGAGTCAGCTGGTAAAATAAAGAGGGCTTTTGCATTAGACAGCATATTTATGTATCACCATACAGGAGAGTCCTGGGAGAGAAAGATTATAATAGGTGACAAGGATATTGTTGAAGATAATGATTATCTTAGCGATAAGGCATATATAGCTGATTTTACGGAAGATGGTATTGAAGTTATCGATAATATCAATTTTTTTGAAAGACGTGCAAAAAATACGGTTAAGGCATTTATTAATATGGGAATTAACCAGGCTGTCCAGATTATAGTTAATGTCAGTGATAAAAGTGATGTTATTGTTTCATTTAACAGAAACAGGCAGATGAGCAAGTGGAGTGAGATGGATATAGTATATCTTGCAATACTTGGTAATATATTTGGAAATGGATTATACAATGATTAATACATTTGTTGCCCTTGATATTGAGACGACAGGTCTTAATCCGGCAGAAGATAAGATAATAGAAATAGGAATGGCCAAAATATCCGATGGAGAAATTGTTGACAGTTATTCAACACTTGTTAATCCGGGAATAAAAATCAGCGAACGTATCACCATGATAACAGGTATTACAGATGATATGGTTGAAGGAAAGCCGGCGATAACAGAGATAATAAGTGACATAGTTGATTTTACAAAAGATATGCCAATCCTTGGACATAATGTAATATTTGATTACAGTTTTATTAAAAAGGCGGCTGTTAATTCGGGACTTGATTTTAAAAAGAGTGGAATTGATACGTTGAAGCTGTCAAGAAGGCTTCTTCCCGAAGTACCGCATAAAACACTTGAATATCTGTGTGGATATTTTGGGATTGATGCAGGAAATTCGCACAGGGCATATGATGATGCATTGAGTGCAATGAAACTGTATGAGAAGCTCCATCAAATTAAACCTGATGATACAGGATTTGATGAGCTTATAGAGCTTAATTATTCAGCAAAGAAGGATTCTCCGATTACTGCGGCACAAAGAAGATATCTTATAGCACTTACCGAAAAGCATGGGCTTGAGCCGGTTGAAGACATTGATGCACTGACGAAGAGCCGTGCATCAAAGCTTATTGATAATATTATATCTAATTATGGAAAATAATTGCTATGGCAGATAATCTGTTATAAAAGGTATGCGTCGATTTTTTTGATTATGTAATCTTTTGTTATAGTATTAAGAGTTTCTGCATATTTTTTAAGGTGATTAATTTTTTCATTTTCGCCGTTTTTAGAATAGATTTCTGCAAGCATTACATAATTGGCAGATAAATCTGAGCGGCTGCGGATTCCGAATTCAAGGAAGCTGACAGCCTCTTTTTCATATCCGTTATCAATTAGTGCTTTTGCAAGGTTAATAATTTCACGACACAGCGTATGGAAATTATTTTCATATATTGTAAGTTCTGAAAGATTGGCAACACCGTATTCCAGTTTTAAATCTGTGTTAGTCTTGCCGGTAAGGTTCAGGATTTTTTTATCTTTAAGATTCATAATATTCTGTTCGGCATTGCTTATTTCGGCAATGTCGGTTTTTATAAATGGCAGATTATCAGGTATTGTAATGTAATTAAGATTTGAAATATCGCGTCTCCGGCTCTGGTTGGCTTCACTTTCACGTTTGAAAAAATCTTCATTTGAGCCAGCGGTTTTGTTGTTGCTTCTTTTAAAATATATTTGCATTAAGATAAGTATTATTATAAAATAGGGCAGTATTAAATGCATTTGAATCTCCAATCTATGGAAAACAGTGCGGAAAAGAGGAAATATGATTAATTTTAATAACAAAAAAAATAAGAAAATATTGACAGCGGTTATAATTATTTTTCTTGTAGTCGCGATGGTTGTACCGATGGTTGCCTCTGCACTGCTTTCATTTCGTTAAATAATTTATTAATGAAATGATATATTAAATCGCTTTTTTTTTCAATATGTTATATAGAGAATATTAAATGCGAACCGGAGGAGAATATGAAAACAGGAAAAATAACAAATTCAGTTATCAGTCGTTCTGTGTTAAAAAATATAAAACCTGCAAAGAACAGCCTTGCTGTCAAGCCGTCAATTGGTGCAGATGCTTCAGTTCTTGAAAATGGTATTGTAATTGCATCAGACAGTGGATTTGAACCTGTCTATACAGCATCTAACAATATTTATGCAAGAGGTGGAAGACCGCAGTATATCCAGTGCTGCGTCAATCTTGCACAGGATATGCGTGAGATACGTCTAAAAGAGATAATGCAAAAGATTTCTGCGGATTGTGCACAGCTTGGGCTTGTTGTTTCAGGTGGACATACACAGGTTGAGGCAGGAAATACAAGAGCTGTTGTAGCGGTTACAGCAGTTGGATTTACAGAAAATGTGAAAGAACCACATGCTGTCGGAAGCAATATGGCGAAGCCGGGAGACGATATTATAATGACAAAATGTATCGGCATAGGTGGAGTACAGTATATTATAAATAATAACAGAGAAAAAATACTTGAAAAGTATGTTGAAGATGTAGTAAAACGTGCATATGGCAATAGAAGTGATTTGTCAATTGCAAAAGAAGCCTGTATAGCGATAGAAAATGGTGCTGTATCTTTGCACGATATGTCACAGGGTGGTGTATATGCAGCGTTATGGGATATGGCTGAAGCATCAGGAACAGGACTTCTGGTGGATTTCAGGGCAATAGCTGTCAGACAGGAAATAATAGAGATATGTGAAATATTTGACATTAATCCATATGAATTAAATTCTTGTGGAAGTCTTTTGATAACATCATCCGATTCGGAGCGTATTATAAAAGCACTTGCAGAAGAGGGAATTGACGCATGTGTTATAGGAAAAGTTACGGATGGCAATGATAAGATAATCAATAATCTTGATGAGGTTCGTTTCCTTGATAAACCGGTACAGGACGAAATTTACAGACTGCAGGAGATGCAGAGTGAAACAACAGCAGAATGAGACTGCATGTACAGTGAAAGGATTATGATATGAGAGAAAAGATTTTAAATATGCTTGAAAAAAATTCAAGAATAGATATAAAAGATATGGCTGTTATGCTGGGGATAAGCGAGCCGGAGGTAGCCAATGAAATCGCTGATATGGAAAAAGAGCACATTATATGCGGATATAATACGATAATTGACTGGGATAAGACGAGTGAAGAAAAGGTTACGGCACTTATTGAGGTTAAGGTTACGCCACAGAGAGGGCTTGGATTTGACAGCATTGCTGAAAGAATATACCAGTATGATGAGATAACTTCTGTATATCTTATGTCAGGCGGATTTGATTTTACGGTTATTATTGAGGGAAAGACAATGAAATCTGTAGCACAGTTTGTCGCCAATAAGCTTGCACCACTTGATTCGGTATTAAGCACTTCAACACATTTTGTATTGAAAAAATATAAAGATTATGGAAAAGTTCTTGGTGAACCTGAGAAAGACGAAAGGATGCTGGTGACACCATGAGAGATGCTTTATCTAAAAAAATTGTTGATATTGAGCCTTCTGGAATACGTAAATTTTTCGATATAGTAAGTGAAATGCCTGATGCAATATCGCTTGGTGTCGGGGAACCTGATTTTGACACCCCTTATCGTGTAAGGGAAGAGGGCATTTATTCGCTTGAAAAAGGCCGCACATTTTATACGTCAAATGCCGGTTTAAAAGAGTTAAGGGATGAGATAAGCCGTTATATTGCAAGAAAATATAATTTGAATTATAGTGCCGAAGATGAGATAATGGTCACAGTAGGAGGAAGCGAAGCGATAGATGTTGCACTTCGTTGCATGGTTGATCCGGGGGATGAAGTACTGATTCCGCAGCCATGTTATGTATCTTATGTCCCATGTGCGGTTATGGCAGATGCAAAGCCGGTGGCTATTGAGTTAAAAGCCGAGAATGAATTCAAGCTTACAAAAGAAGAACTTATAGCATCAATAACAGATAAGACTAAGATACTTATACTTGCATATCCTAATAACCCGACAGGTGCTATTATGACAAAGGAGGAGCTTGCAGAGCTTGTACCTGTTATAATTGACAATGATTTGTATGTTATTTCTGATGAGATTTATTCAGAACTTACATATGGCAGCAGGCATTGCTCTATAGCATCATTTCCGGGAATGAAGGAAAGAACTGTAGTCATAAATGGATTTTCAAAAGCATTTGCAATGACAGGATGGAGACTTGGGTATGCCTGTGCACCGAAAAATATTATGACGCAGATGATAAAGCTTCATCAGTTTGCGATAATGTGTGCTCCCACAAACAGCCAGTTTGCTGCGGTTGAAGCGATGCGTAACTGTGATGATGAAGTCGGAAAGATGGTTGAGGCATACGACCAGAGAAGAAGATTTCTACTTAATGCATTTAAGGAAATGGGAATAGAATGTTTTGAGCCATATGGTGCATTTTACGTATTTCCATCAATTAAAAAGTTTGGCATGACATCTGATGAGTTTGCTAACAGACTGTTGTTTGAGCAGAAGCTTGCCGTTGTGCCGGGAACTGCATTCGGAGCTTCGGGTGAGGGTTTTGTCAGAATTTCGTATGCTTATTCTGTTGAGAAACTGAAAGCAGGACTTGAGAGGATAGAAAATTTTATAAAGAACTTGTAGGAGAAAAAAACAATGACTGGAATAAATGTTGATTATATTAATCCGTTCTTAATGGCGGCAACGGGGATTATTAAAGATATATGTCAGATTGAAATGAAGATTGGCAAACCTTATGTAAAGGAGACAGCGTTTGCGGATGATTCAGTTATTATTATGATTGGTATTACGGGAGAGATGCGTGGTCAGGTTATGATTGTTCTTTCATATACAAAGGCACTTGAAATTGCATCTAAGATGATGATGGGGATGCCGGTTGAAAAACTTGATGAAATGTCTATTAGTGCAATCAGTGAACTTGGTAATATGATTATGGGTAATGCTGCGACAATATTTTCAACAAAAGGAATACTTATAGATATTACACCGCCTACGGTCTGTCGTGGTAATCTTACCATTGCACAGTCATTTGCACAGAATATATGTGTACCTTTAAGCGGCGGCGATATAACAATTGAACTTGACGTTGCTGTCAAGGCCTGATAGAAAAGAGGCACATAAATGCTTAATATTGTATTACACGAACCTGAAATGCCTGCAAATACAGGAAATATAGGAAGAACATGCGTTGCAGCAGGTGCAAGGCTGCATCTTATAGAGCCTTTGGGATTCAGTATCAATGATAAGATGGTAAAAAGAGCCGGTCTTGATTATTGGGATAAACTTGATGTGACAGTTTATGATGATTTTAATGATTTCTGTGAGAGAAATCCGGGAGCTAAGATTTATATGGCTACAACAAAAGCACATAAGACATATACCGAGGTTTCTTATGAGCCGGACTGCTATATAATGTTTGGTAAAGAAAGTGCCGGAATTCCTGAGGAAATTCTTGTGGATCATGAAGATACCTGTGTAAGGATTCCAATGATTGGAGATATCCGTTCACTTAATCTTTCCAATTCTGTTGCCATTGTTTTGTATGAGGCTTTAAGACAGAATAATTTTGATCATATGAATCAGGAAGGTCATCTGCACCGACTTGAGTGGCATGATGAGTAAAATTACAGCCGTGGAGTGTGTTAGTTATCACAACCACGGCTGATTTTGACTGCTTTTTGTTGTTTCAGACTGTTTTTAAGTGTTTTCAGCTGATTTTGCAATTGGCAGTGAGAATATGAATTCTGTTCCGACGCCGACTGTACTGATTACGTCAATATTTTCATTATGTGCCAGAAGTGTCTCTTTTACGATTGACAGACCAAGACCAGAACCTTTTTTATCACGTCCGCGGGATGAATCTGACTTGTAAAATCTGTCCCAGATTCTGTCAATATTTTCTTTGGAAATACCGGCACCGGAATCTTTTACTGAAATATAGGCTTTTTCACCTTTTTCTTTAACTGAAATAAATATATTTGAGTTTTCTGAACTGAATTTGATAGAATTATCTACAAGATTGTAAATAACCTGTCCGATTTTTACTTTATCAGCACTGACCAGTTCTTTTTCTGCGGAAAAAGTAAGCTGGAACTGGATTTTTTTCTTTTTGCAGGTTCCCTCAAATGTTTCTATTGTATGTTTTATAAGAGCATTAATATCAAAGCTGCTTATGTCGAGACGAACTGATTTGGGGTCAAGTTCGTTTAACGTAAGGATATTACTTGTAAGTTTTGTAAGGCGGTCAGTTTCAAACAGCACAATATTGATATATTTATTAATCATTTCCGGTGGAATAGTTCCGTCAGCAATCGCTTCGAGATAACCCTTGATTGATGTGAGCGGTGAGCGGAAGTCGTGTGAAATATTTGAAAGGAACTTCTGCTGGAACTGGTCCATCTCATTAATCTGTGTTGCCATGTAATTAAGCGAAGCAGAGAGCTGTCCAATCTCGTCATTATGTCCGACAGCAACTTTATATGAAAGATTACCGCGGCCATATTCTTTGATGGCATTGGTAATGTCTTTCAGAGGATTATGTATATGTATAATATACAGTATGATAAAAGCTGAGTTTAAAACAAGTATTATGAGAAGTGTTATATAGTTAGTGTTGAATGTTGTATACACACGGTCTGTTATAACAGATTCCGGCATATGTACAACGACATAGCCTTTCATGACAAATTTATTTGTAATAGGTGCGAATACGGAAACATTTTTTTCTGTAAATACACCATAGAAGTTACCATTCATTGAGTGATTGGTACCAAGCTTACTTACATCAAAATTGTTGATTGTATACAGGATACCATTTTCGTCAACTTCTTCATTCATATTGTTGTATTGTGTGTCAAGTATTACATTGCCATCCATGTCAACAAACATGATTCTTGAATGGTCAAGTTCGGTTATTGTATGAAGTTCAAGCTGTATGATCTTCAATTTGTCATTGCTGAAGTAGTCCGGGGCAAATTCGGCAGCTATTGATACTGCCTGCCGGTACATGTTTTCAGTCTGTTCTGAATATACACGATTGTAATCTATTTTGTATGATATGACAGTTACACCTACAAAACCTATAATTGCAACGGAAACATATATGAGAATATATTTGGTTAATAGATTAAATTTCATATGATATACTCCATTATTTTGTAACAAATTTGTAGCCGATGCCCCATACTGTATCTATTGCCCAATGTGCATGGTCTTTGATTTTTTCACGGATACGCTTGATATGTACATCTACTGTTCTTGTATCACCGATATATTCATATCCCCATATATTGTCAAGAAGCTGCTCTCTCGTAAATACCTGATTAGGAGATGAGGCGAGAAAGTAGAGCAGTTCAAGTTCTTTTGGAGGCATTTCAACGTTTTTGCCATAATAAAGCACAGAATAATTGCCAAGATTGATTGTAAGGTCAGGATATTCAACAACCTGTGATGGCTTTTCTGGGACGGATGTGGCTGCCGGCTGCTGGTAACGTCGGAGTACGGCTTTAACACGTGCGACAAGCTCTTTTGTCTCAAATGGTTTTATCATGTAATCGTCAGCACCAAGTTCAAGACCGAGAACTTTATCGAATGTCTCACCCTTTGCTGAGAGCATGATTATAGGAATATTGTTTGTTTTTCTGATTTCACGGCATACCTGATAACCGTCAATGCCGGGAAGCATAAGATCGAGAAGTATCAGATCCGGTTTGAATATATTAACCTGTTCCAGTGCAGATTCGCCGTCATATACTATCTTTGTCTCAAAACATTCTTTTGTAAGATACAAAGATATAAGTTCCGCAATATTTTCATCATCATCAACAATGAGTATTTTTTGTTTAACTGCCATGCTAAAGCCTCCTTTATTATTTGCTTTTTATTTGAATTCTACGATTGTAACGCCGGCATCACCTTCACCGACTTCGCCAAGACGGAATGATTTTACATATGGAACACCTTTTAAGTAGCTTGCAACACCATTTCTTAATGCACCTGTTCCTTTTCCGTGGACAATACGTACCTGTGCGATTTTTGCAATGTATGCATCATCAAGATATTTGTCAAGTTTTGCAACAGCTTCGTCAACGGTAAGTCCTAAAAGGTTGATTTCCGGTGAGATTGAAGCTGATTTTGACATCTTTATGCGGCTTGAGCCGCCTGTTTTTATTGTAGTCTTTTCTTCGGGGTCTTTGTATCCTGTTACAATTTCCAGATTGTTTACTTTGGTCTTGGTTGTAAGACTTCCAACACCAACTGTTACTTCACCTTTTGGATTCGGTGCAGAAAGAATTGTGCCGATTACATTCATGCTGAGTACGCGTACATGCATGCCCTCTTTTAATTCTGCGGCAGATACAGGCTTGTGCGACTTTGGTGCAGTAGTCTTAACTGCGAGTTTTTCCTGTCTTTTATTCATTTTGTCACGGACAGCACTTCTTTGCTTTTCAAGCTCTTTTACGCTCATGCCGTGTTTGTTCATAGTCTTTATTGTCTCGTCGGCATATTCTTTTGCTTCACGCAGGATTTCTGCAGCTTCTTCATTGGCTTTACGGATAATCTTATCTGTTCTTTCATCGAGACGCTTTGATTTGGCAGCAGCTTCTGCTTTGAGTCTGCGTATCTGGTCTTTGTATTCTTTTATCTCAGCCTGCTCTTTTTCTATTGTTATACGGCTGTTTTCAAGGTCTGTGAGCAGATCTTCAAAGTGAATATCGTTTGCGTCAATACGGCTTGATGCATCATCAATTATATAAGATGGAAGACCGAGTTTTCTTGAAATTGCAAATGCATTACTTTTTCCCGGAACACCAATTAAAAGTCTGTAAGTAGGTGAAAGCGTTGCAACATCGAATTCACAGCTTGCATTTTCCACGCCTTCCGTTGTAAGTGCAAATACCTTTATTTCACTGTAATGTGTAGTAGCCATCGTTGTTATATCTTTGTTGTGAAGGTCGGATAAAATTGCAATTGCGAGTGCTGCACCTTCTGTCGGGTCAGTACCGGCACCAATTTCATCAAAAAGTATAAGGCTGTTTTCGTCAGCTTCCTTTAAAATGCTTACAGTGTTAGTCATATGTGATGAAAATGTAGAAAGGCTCTGTTCAATACTTTGTTCATCACCAATATCTGCAAAAATATTATCAAATACGGCAATCTGTGAGTGGTCCATGGCAGGAATATGAAGTCCTGATTGTGCCATGAGAGTGAGAAGTCCGACTGTTTTTAAAGAAACAGTCTTACCGCCTGTGTTAGGACCTGTTACGATAAGCAGGTTAAAATCTTTTCCCAGATAAATGTCAATTGGAACGACAGTTTTTGCCGGAATAAGAGGGTGTCTGCCTTTTTTGATATTAATGTATTTATCAGTGTTCATTATAGGACAGCTGCATTTGTAAAACTTAGACAGCTGTGCTTTTGCAAATATAAAGTCAAGTGTGACAAGGATAGTGTAATCCGATTGCAATTCATCTGTATATGCGGATGCTTCAGCACTGAGTGCTGCAAGAATACGCTCGATTTCGGCCTGTTCTTTAAGTTCAAGCTCACGAATGTCATTATTTAACTTAACGACAGCTGCCGGTTCAATAAAAATTGTTGAGCCGGTTGCAGACTGGTCATGAATCATTCCGGCAATCTGTGATTTGTATTCGGCCTTTACGGGAAGGCAATATCTGCCCTGACGCATGGTTATGACATAATCCTGCAGACACGATCTTGTTGACGGTGAATTGAGAATTTTATTAAGTTCAGTGTGAATACGGTCTGCCGAAATACGCATCTGGCGGCGGATGTCACGCAGAGTGCCGCTTGCGTCATCGCTTATTTCTTCCTCGGAAATAATACAGTTTTTAATCTGTGTATTGAGTGGTGTAAGAGGTTCAAGTGAGTTGAAATAATCTGTGAGTGAATCGTTAGTTTCCTCGTAATGCGATTTTGCAGCTGCGGCAGTAGTAAGAACTGCACTTATATTCAGAAGTTCGTGTGTATTTAACGTGCTTCCGACCTCAAGACGCTTAATGCTGTCAATAATATTAGTAACTCCCGAAAATGATACACTGCCTTTTGCATATATTCTGGAGAGTGCATCGCTTGTCTGTGTAAGTGCGTCGTTAATTGAGTTAATATCAGTCATGGGCTTTAAATCAGCACACATTTTTCTGGCAGCTTCACTGCCGGCATAAGATGATAATTTTTCTATAATTTTATGATATTCAAGTGTTTTAAGTGACTTGTAATCCATTATTTAAATTCTCCATTCAAAATCTGTTTAATATAATTATTTTACATCATTCAGCTAAAAAAAGCTATAAGCATTGTTGTGTCAGGTACTCTGGTAATATTAATTTACAAGTATGTCATAGAATGTTCATATTTATTTATTATAATAAAATAAGTTTGGAATTGTGAGCGTGTTTCTCATAGTTAGGAAAATACTTTAGAACGGAGTTTTGTTTCGTATGGATTATAATGGAAGAGATGAGAAGGAAGCACAGGAAGAGTTTCCTTTATATACGGAAAGAATAATTATTAATCCTAAAGTTAAGTATAAAAAGCTGTTCAGTTTTTTGAAGTTTCTTGGCGGTGCAGTTATATTCGGAGTAATTGCATGTGCCGTAATTGTATTATTGTATCCATATTTTGATAAAAAGGTAAATGGAAACAATGAGCCAGCTGTTTCACTTGAGTTAAAAAAAGACCAATATATAGATGATTCCGTTGACGGCAGTCTTAACAATGTACGCCAGGATCAGGCAGATACTGACAGACTGGAGATAAAATCGACGGCACAGATTAATGAAGAAGCATCAAAGTGCATGGTGATATTTGAAAATGATGGCAGCCAGAATACAGGAATGAATGATTCAGTAGGTCTTATAATAGGTGATATAAATAATGCATATATTATAATAGCTGATTCATGTGTTTTGAATAATTATGATATGGCTGTCAAAGCAGGATTTAATGGCGGTGCATATGGAGAGGCAAAGCTTATCGGCAGTGATTCATACAGTAAAGTTTCATTGTTGTCAGTACAGAAAGATTCAATTAAAGCAGCTTCAGATGCTGATATACAGGTGGCTGTGCTTGGCAATTCGTATAAGATGAAGGAAAATGACCCTGTTATTGCAATAGGACGCATAAATGGAAGTACAGGACAGACAAAATTTGGAAATATTACACAGATTACAGATGAGAGCAGTGTCGATAATACATTTGAGATGATGAGTATTGATATTATTCCATCATATGGCGACTATTGTTATATATTTAACAAAGGCGGCAATGTTGTAGGAATTGCAAGACCATCAGGTGATATGATGAAATTTCAGGCGGTTGGATTATCTGATTTAAAACCTCTTATTGAGACACTTTCAGCAAGCCCTGAGATTATATATCTTGGAATAAAAAGCACTAATGTGACATCAGTTACAGCTGAAAGATATAAGCTTCCGCTGGGAGTCTATATTACAGATGTGATTATGGACTCGCCGGCTTTTGAGGCAGGACTTCAATGCGGTGATATTATTACTGCTTTGAATGGAAATAGTGTTTTGACAATTCAGTCATTTAGTGAGAAACTATATCGGTGTGTGAATGGTGAGAATATCACACTGACAGTCAAAAGAGCCGGACGCGATGAGTACAGGGAACTTAATTTTTCCGTTGTGCTTTCTGTGAGATAACGGTATGTTCCGGTGGATTTTTGTGAAAATAATGAGTAAATATTTTAAAGAAGGAATAGGTAAAAGAAAATGCGTTATATTGAGACTTTAAAAGATGGTGAAAGAATAAGTGAGGTATATCTTTGCAAGTCAAAATCGACTGCGACAACAAAAGCGGGTAAAGAGTATGAAAATGTTATGCTTATGGATAAGACAGGTCAGCTTGATTCTAAAATCTGGGACCCTAATTCAGGCGGAATAAGTGACTTCGATGCACTTGATTATGTTGCGGTTACAGGACAGGTTACAAGTTTCAATGGAGCATTACAGTTAAAGATTGACAGAATCAGAAAGGCTGACGAGGGTGAATATATTGAATCTGATTATATTCCAAGCAGCCGTTTTAATATTGATGATATGTATAAAGAGCTTCTTCAGTTTGCGGGAAGTATTAAAAATACATATATTTCATCACTCTTAAAAGCATTTTTTGTGGATGATGCGGACTTTATCAGAAAATTCAAGTCAGTTGCAGCCGGAAAGTCTGTTCATCACGGATTTGCAGGCGGACTTCTTGAGCACAGCCTTAGTGTGACAAGAATGTGTGATAAAATTGCATCAAATTATGATTTTCTTAACAGGGATCTGCTGGTTGCCTGTGGAATGCTTCACGACTGCGGTAAGGTAAGGGAACTTGCAGAATTTCCTAAAAATGATTATACGGATGAGGGGAATTTCCTCGGACATATTGTAATGGGATACGAGATGGTTACTCAGAAAATGAATCAGATAGAAGGATTTCCTGAAACATTGAAAGCGGAAATAGGTCATTGTATACTTGCACATCATCGTGAACTAGAGTATGGTTCGCCGAAAAAACCGGCAATAGCGGAGGCACTTGCTCTTGCATTTGCAGATGACTGTGATGCAAAAATGGAGACAATGCGTGAGGCACTTGAGGCGAAAGATACAAATGACTGGCTTGGATACAACAGATGGATTGATGCTAATATCAAGAGAACAATTGTGTAGATAAGAATTCATCTTATAGGAGAATTTATGTTAAAAAAAGACGATCAGGTTACGATTGAAATAGAAGATATAGGAACAGACGGTGCGGGAATAGGCAAAGCCGATGGTTATACACTTTTTGTAAAAGATGCGGTTATAGGTGATATTATAAAAGCCAAAGTTATTAAGGCAAAAAAGACATACGGATATGCAAGGCTCATGGAGATAATAACACCTTCTAAAGACAGGGTAGAACCTGTATGCCCTGTTGCAAGGCAGTGTGGCGGATGTCAGATTCAGCAGATGTCGTACTCAGCACAGCTTAAATATAAACAGAAGCTTGTCCGTGACAATCTGGCAAGAATCGGTGGAATAACAGATTGTGAAGTTCTTCCTGTAATAGGAATGGAGAATCCGTTTAATTACCGCAACAAAGCACAGTATCCGGTCGGAAGAAATAAGGACGGAAAAGTTGTAATAGGTTTTTACGCAGGAAGAACACACAGTATTGTAGATTATACGAAGTGTGCAATCGGTGCACCTGAAAATGCACAGATTCTTGAGAAAATCCGTACATTTATCAATGAAAACAATATAAGCGTTTATGATGAGCAGTCCCACAAGGGGCTTATCCGTCATATTCTGATAAGAACAGGAAAACATACCGGTCAGATTATGGTCTGTCTTATTATAAACGGTAAAACGCTTCCGCATGCTGACAAGCTGGTAGATTGTTTAAAAGATATCAGCGGAATGTCATCAATTATGATTAACATTAATAAGGAAAGAACTAATGTTATTCTTGGCAGTGAATGTTCAGTAATATGGGGGAATTCCTATATCGAGGACAGTATCTGCGGGATTATGTTCAGAATTTCACCGCTCTCATTTTTTCAGGTCAATCCTGTGCAGACGGAAAAGCTTTATAGTAAAGCTCTTGAATATGCAGAACTTACGGGAAATGAGACGGTCTGGGATTTGTATTGCGGAATAGGAACAATATCGCTTCTTATGGCAACAAAGGCACGAAAGGTATACGGTGTCGAGATTGTTCCACAGGCGATAGAGGATGCAAAAAATAACGCACTCCGCAATTCTCTTAATAATGCTGAATTTTTTGTCGGCAAGGCAGAAGAGGTTGTGCCGCGTATTTATGATGAAGATATGAAAAAAGCGGAAAATGAGCCGGTTGATTCAAAAGAAAGTTCTGGATTGTCCGATTCTGCCTCCTTTGAGTCTGTAATGAGGATAAATCCTGATGTTGTGGTTGTTGATCCGCCTAGAAAGGGCTGCGATGAGACACTTCTTGATACGATTGTAAAAATGAATCCTAAGCGGATTGTGTATGTGAGCTGTGACTCGGCAACACTTGCACGCGACCTGAAATATCTTGCTGCTAACGGTTACGAGATAGCTCGTGTTCAGCCTGTAGACCAATTCGCTCATACGGTGCATGTGGAGAGTGTCTGTTTGTTAAGTAAAGTACAGAAATAGAAATTGTAGATATGCTCGAAAAGGCTTGAAATAAAGGGTTTCGGAAGATTTTGACTTGCTGAGAGTGATGGCTTAGATGAGCGTAGAAAAATAGTAAAACGCCTGCTGATGAGATTGCTTGGAATAGGTTGTGTAGACAAGAGTGTTATTAGTGGTTGAGTAGATAAGAATGTTAGCATTTTATATCTACCATGATTAGCATGTTAGGCTGCCAAGTGGTAGCACTTACTAATTTTTGGAGGTAGAAGAATGAGTAACAAACAAAAAGATTCAAAGTGGCAGAAACTTAAGAAAGAGTTTTATGGCACAAAAACCTGTGTGCAATCAGAGTATGGGACTATTGATTTTGATCCCGATTCTATGGGGGATGTAGTAGGTGGAGACAAACTAACCTATGATGAGTATCTCGATATTCTTATGAGGTCTGGTAAAAATGTGCGAGGTTGGTTTGAAATGTGCTATTTTGAAACAGCTTTAGAATTTGCTGGACAGGTTGAGAAAATCAATAAAGATAATATTTGTTTCAAGCGAATATATGTCTGCGGTATGTTTATGGATGGAGAATGCTTTGATGGCAAAGAAGACCATGTATGGATGTCGAAGGAAGGGTTTGGAGATTGCCAAGTTGGAGATTGCTTTAGCTTCTTTGCAGAAGTTTACAGGTATCTAAAGACTAGCAATGGTAAGATGATAGATTTTGGACTTCGAAATCCGGACAACATCAAGAAAATAGAGTCGTATGAACTCCCATCTGATGATGAGTTGTTAATGCAAAGTATAGACCAGATTATATGTGAAACTTGCATGTTTCGAGACCATTGTTATGGTGGAATGTGCATCGCAAATAAAGAATGGCGAGATAATATGAGAAGGTCTATGTTCGAAATGGCAAAAGGCAAAAAGGCTCTGTAATTACATAATATGATGTTTTGAATTCGCAGCATATGGGTCGCAATATGTTGCGAATTTTTGCTTTTGATGATATGATTATTACAGTGTTGTAATGTAACGAATTGTATCGTTTTATTGTGAGAGGTTTTAAGAGATGGCTGTATCATATAACAGATTATATAAGGTTCTTGAAGATAAGAATGTGACTATGGTTGAACTTAGAAAGGCGGCTGATATAGCACCAAATACAATGACACGTATTCGAAAGAATGAAGAAGTTTCACTAGATGTCCTTGGCAGGATATGTCATGTATTACATTCTGATTTTGGCGACATCATGGAGTATGTGGAAGAAAAGGAGGGTGACAATCAATGATAGATAAAAGTCAGATGACTGAAGAAGAAATCAAATTAAACTATATCACCCCAGCTATACTTGAAAAATGGTCGAAGACAAGCATTCGTATGGAGTACTATTTTACAAGTGGTCGTATTACCATTGATGGAAAGAAAGCAGTTCGTGGTGAGGCTAATAAGGCGGATTATTTGCTTTACTATGGGGACATGAGTAACAATTTTCCAATAGCAATTGTTGAAGCAAAAGACAATAATCATTCGCCATTAGGTGGACTTCCACAGGCTATAAAATATGCTATTGCTATGGAGGTTCCTTTTGCGTTTGCTTCAAATGGTGATTCTTTTACTATGCATGATAGAATCACTGGAGAAGAGACTACAGATATTGCATTGGATGATTTCCCTTCACCAGATGAGTTATGGAAGAAATATAGAAAAGAGAGTGGATTCACTGATGAAGAAGAAACTATGCTCTCTGTTCCATATTATTATCACGAAGGAGACCATGAGCCACGCTATTATCAGTGGATTGCTATTAACAGAGTATTGGCAGCAATTGCTCGTGGTGATAAGCGAATGCTAGTTGTACTTGCAACAGGAACAGGAAAAACCTTAGTTGCATTTCAGATAATATGGAGACTCTTGAAATCAAAAAAGGTTAAGAGAGTTTTATTCCTTGCTGATAGAGATATCTTGGTAGGACAACCTATGCGAGATGACTTTTCTCCATTTGGTGGAAAAATGTTCCGTATTGAGAAAAGAGAAATGGATACAACGCATGAAACGATAGAAAAGACAGTATTTGGTGTGGAAGAGAGAGTGATATAATGGTTCAACATTTATCAATACGTGTTCCATGGCATGACCATGGATGGGATGGTACAGTATGTCAGGATCCATGTGGTAATACAGCATGTTTAAAACTGAATGGAATACTAGAAGGAAAAAAAGAAGATATTGAAGTCGGTATATGCGGCAAGTGTTTATCAGGACATGAAGATGATGTACCTTGTCTTAGTGAAGGAGCAGCATTTATGTCTCCAACACAGTTTGTATCTGTTGTTAAGCATCCTTATGTTGATTATGGATATGAAGAGTATCAGCATTTTTTACCTACAGAAAATGTTTATCCTCCGTTCTCGTTATGTGCGAGACCTTTTGGATGGCTGTTAAAAAGCTCGATGCACGACTTGAATGTGAAATACAATCTTGAGATAGATGAAGATGCTGAACGCGAATGGCCAAGAGGAAAGAATTGGCTTCAGTTCGGTGAAAGTCAAGAGGCGGTGTTTAACTATTTCTATAAAGATGTTGTGGTTGATAAGTCACTTTGCCTTGTTTATGCAAAGCAGGTTCCTTTTGTCGAAGATGCAGGTAGAGTAATTATTGGTATTGGTCATGTAAAGAATATTTCTAAAGTAAAAGAGCATAAGCATACAAACGCAGGTTCTTTACGTTCAATGCTATGGGAAACTCATATAAGTCATTCAATAAGGGAAGACCATCAAGATGGCTTTTTGATTCCTTATGAAAAGGTAATGGAGTATGCAGCTGATCATCCGGAATTTGACGTTAAGTCGATATTTGTTTTTGCTCCAGATGATGCATTTGCAGAATTCTCTTACGCTACGGAGCATGTTAGTTATGATGCAGTGATTGAAGTATTATTGTCATGTATAAAGTCTTTCAGAATTATTAATGAAATTTTGGATGAAGATTATTCAAATGTCCTTCAGTGGTTAGATGAAAGACTAAATGAAGTCTGGGATGAAAGAGGTGCATTTCCCGGACTAGGTTCTATGCTGTGTGCAATTAAGGTTCCACATGGAATTCTTGTTGCGAAAGAAGTCTATGACAAGCTTGGTGAAGAGGATGATATTTGGGATACATTAGATGCTGTTTTTGAGAATCCAGCAAAGTATTTAAGTAAGACTTTGGCAGATGGCATTGACGAGTTTACTAGTAAAGTGTGGGCTAAAATGCCTGAAGAAAGAAAAACATTATTTAAGTTGCTCTCAAGGTTTGATTTGTCTATTACACAGGCGGAAACTTTATATCAGGAAAATTTGCGATTAAAAGAAGATATTAAGTTTTCTGATGCAGACATTATCAAAAATCCATACATTTTGTATGAATGCACAAGACTTAAAAGAGATGAATTGGCTATTTCGGTAAAGAGAATAGACCGTGCGGTATTTCCGGTTGAATCTGTAAGAGAGCAATATCCTCTTGAAGCACCAACTGCACTTAAGTCCGATAATGATGTTAGACGAGTAAGGGCTTTGGCTGTATATGCTTTGGAACAGGCAGCAGATTTGGGGAATACAATTCTGCCGGTTAATCATTTGATTGACAAAATGCAGGAGATACCTTTGCAACCAGAGTGTGGAGTTACTGCTGACCATATAGCGGTAATTGAGGATGAAATTACAGATGCAATCATTGCCAAAACACAGACAGATGGAAGCAAGTATTATAAGCTAACTCGTTATGAAGAGTTTGACCATGAGATTGAGAGAAAAATAAGAAAGAAACTCAAGGGCGATAGAATAGATATTCAGGCAGATTGGAGACAGTTGTTGGATGATTATTTGTTCAATATGGGGCAGCCTAGAGATACGTCTGGGGATGCTCGTGAGGAAAGAGCAAGAACTGAGAAAACAGCTGCACTTAAGGAATTAGCAGAGTCAAAAATATCAGTTCTCGTTGGAGATGCTGGAACAGGAAAGACGACTGTTCTTGCTGTTTTGTGTAGCCATCAAGATATTATTGATGGTGGAGTACTGCTCTTGGCTCCTACAGGAAAAGCAACTGTTCGATTGATGGAAAGTATCGGTGAGGCTGCTAAACAGTTTGATGCGAGAAATATAGCACAGTATCTGTATGGTGAAGATAGATTTGACCATAAAGATATGAGATATAAGCTATCTGATGCAACTGTAACGAAGAAGTATGAAACAGTAATCGTTGATGAGTCTTCAATGATTACAGAGGAAATGTTCGGTAGCCTTATGCAGGCAGTTGGTGGAGCAAAGAGAATCATCTTTGTGGGAGACCCTAATCAATTACCTCCAATAGGTGCAGGAAGACCTTTTGTTGATTTGATTAAAATACTTAGGCATGATTTTGGTAGCAAATTCCCTAAGGTTAGGAATGGCTATTGTGAACTGGTAGAAAACTGTCGACAAGCAACAGGCGGTCAACGACTCGATGTAGAATTTGCAAAGTTGTTTACAGATACTGACTTCGATTTGGACAGAAATATTGTTACTGAAATTGTAAAGAGCGAAGGAAAAAATATAAAGTTTTTACGATGGAATACGAATACAGAGCTTGAAGAAAAACTGTTCGAGGTTCTGGCAGATGAATATGGTATTACCGATCAAGTTTCTTTTGATGAATCATTTGGCGGAGTACGAGATAAATATGGTAATCCTTGGTCGTACTTTAATGCAGGTTGTGCAGAGACAGTCGATGCTTGGCAGATATTGGCTCCTGTAAAGAATATGCCACAGGGTGTGCTAAATATTAATCATTTGATTCATTCAAAGTATAGAGCTGAAGAACTTCTTCTTTCAAGAGCAGATAAGAAGCATATAGCCAGTCCGTGGGGACATGAAAGTGTTGTTTATGGTGATAAGGTTATTAACATCAGAAACATGGAAGGAACTGCTTATCCAAAGAATGACGGGGCAAGAAACTATATAGCAAACGGTGAGATTGGTATCTGTTGTGGAGACTATAAATTTAAGCCTTGCAGAAAATTTGATGACAATTCATTGCGAGTAGAGTTTTCTTCACAGAAGGGATATGGCTATTACTATAATTTTGCAAATTTTAATGAAGAAACCGGAACAAATGATTTGGAACTTGCATACGCACTGACAGTTCATAAATCACAAGGAAGTCAGTTTGATACAGTCATTCTTATTCTGGCTGAGCCATGTAGGATTTTATCAAGAGAGATGTTATATACAGCACTTACCAGACAGAAGAAAAAGATAGTGGTGCTTTATAATGACGATCCACATCTTCTTATGAAATACGTGTCTCCAGAGAACTCGGATATAGCACAACGATTTACTGATTTATTCGCCGGAATGCTTAGAACGGATGATTCTGAGAACAAGCCAAGCATCATAAAGGTTGGAAATAAATTCTATGAAGATAGTCTTATTCATAGAACTACTCGTGGTGAACTTGTGCGTTCTAAGTCGGAGGTTGTTATTGCAGACCATTTGTTAAGCAATAAGATTAACTATGATTATGAGCCAGAAGTTACCGTAGGCGATAAGAAGTTTAGACCAGACTTCGTTGCATATGATCCAGACGATGATGATATTTTCTGGTATTGGGAGCATATTGGCATGCCAACAGACCCAGGTTATATGGCACGTTGGGAAAATAAGAAAGCTTATTATGCAGAACATGGAATAATTGAGGGTAAAAATTTGATTATTACATGTGATGGTGACGATGGAAGTCTTGATGCTCAAGTAATAGATAAGCTTATTAAGAAAACATTTGATTTGGATTAATGATTACACCAAATGAGAGGGCGGTGGCAGCTGTGGGACTATTAGAACCGATTACCCATAAAGAAGAAATAGAGAGCCTGTTGAATGAGGCTCAATCAATGTATGATAACGCAAAAAATAAGTTTGAGTCACAGAAGAAACAGACAACTAAACGTTTGGGGAATCTAGGAAAAGTTAGAGTGAACGCTTGGGCAGAGGGGATGGATACTTTTGTGACTGCGTTTGGTACATTTAAAAATGTCGAGATGGATAGAAGAATCGATACTAACATGGAATTCATAGGTTCTGATGAAGAACCCAAGCAGATGCTTATGAATATTCAGAATGCATCTATGACGGCTAACGAAGTTGCTAAAGCTGGTTTTGCTGCTTTAGGAACAGGTGCATTGGTTGGTATCGCTTCTTATGGCGGAGCAATGATGTTTGGAACAGCATCAACAGGAACAGCTATTGCAGCCCTTTCTGGTGCAGCAAAAACTAATGCTACATTAGCTTGGTTTGGTGGAGGTGCCAAGGCAGCAGGTGGATTAGGAATAGCAGGCGGGAAGCTGATTCTTGCCGGAGTAGTTGTGGCTCCTATTGTAGCTGTGGCAGCAGTTATTGCAGGGGCTAAAGGAAAGGAAAAATTAGCAGAGGCTAAGAAGATACATGCAGAAGCAGAAGAAGCTGTATCACAGATGAATATAATGATAGCTGGAATGGAAGGCATTGCAAAAATGTCCGATAAGTTATGTAGTTACGTGTACACGTGAAATCATCAAGAACGCAAAGCTTAATGCGGAAGAAAATGATAGGATGACAGCAATACTTCAGGAATCTATTCGTGAAATGAATGAATATCATGAAGAATTCAAACAGCATGTTGCTAAATGTGAAGAGCGTCAAAGACGGATATTTGATCGTTTCATAGATACGTTTGAGTATAATCTAGAAACTGGAGAAAATTATGCTCAAGCTTTATATGCGATTTGTCAGTTTGCGGACGAGGCTGGTATTGCTTTACATCATGTTGTGTTTGACGAATTTAGTAATGCGATGAGATCAAAAGAAAGCTTTGTTTTAAAATAGATGAGAATCTAAGGAGATGAAAAGAATTGCATTTTTTTGATTTTAGTGAAATTAAAAAATCGAATCCTCAATTAAACGGACTTGGGGAGAGTACAGAGAGGCATTAGCTACAAAGAAAAATTCCTTTAATGATGTTGAAGCAGCAAAAGAGGAACCATTCTTAAAGACATATAATGATTTGTTTCATGACCATAATGGTATTAAATTGCAAACAAAAACTTTGGGGAGCATTGTCGGTATCCCTCTTGGAAGAGGCACAAGATTAAAGGAAACAGAAATACCAGACTATGAAAGATTTTTACCTAAAAAAGAGTTTATCAATGAGGATAATCAATTTAGTCCAGCAGGAGTAGAATGGTTATATTTGGCTGTTGGTGATGGAAATACTAGAAGTGAATGTGCTAAAAAAGAATGTAGAATGAAAGCTGGAGAGCGGTTTGGCTTTTGTGATTTTCAATTATTAGACAATGTTCTTGGCCAGAAGATAGTTGATTTAACAATAGCTGATGCATTGTCATATGCTGATATCAATAATGAACTTGAAAAACATGGACAGAAACAATATAAACGAAGTTTAAAAATAGCTAAAGCAACGGGGTTGAATGTTCCAATTGATAAAAGTGCATTTAATGAAGCAATGACTAAATGGGGTGTGTTTACTTATTCTAAAGTGTTGTCGCAACAAATATTTATTCCTTTGGGAGATGGAGTAGATAAATCAATAGAATATGCTCCTTTTCAGTCATTGGCGCAATACTTTATTTCACTAGGATATGCTGGAATAATGTATGGAAGTACGGTGTATCCGCAAGGAAAGAATCTTGTATTGTTTGATAAGAATATGGCAACACCGGTTGGCGGTATTGATATATCCATTATAGTTTAGGTTGAGAGGTTGTCAGACACAGTTACCCGTTGTTGCAAATCTCAATAACCCCGTGGCTTTACCAACGAGCCATGTGGAGACTGTTGTTCTTTTGTCCCAATTGAAACAAAAGCCGGATGATTACATTAATGTCACAATTTAACTTGATGATGTGGATATAACATCTGCAGAGACTAAGGCAACATATGATGAGATAAAGAAGTATGTGTTTGAACATAATGCCGGCATGAAGGTTTCCAATCTGTATATTTCACAGGTAAAGAGAAAATGTGGAATTGAGGTTGGAAAGAATTTGCACGTTGCAACGAGGAGAATGGACTGCTTGCAGGGCAATTCGACGACTGCCGCGACAGACTTGGAACTTGTTACAAGTCCTAATTTACCTAAAAATGAAGATAGCAGGCAGCCGCAGTGTCCAGAAGATAAGGAGAGATCAATTGTGGAGGCATTGGAGCATTTTAAGATGATTTAGCAGAAATAAAAGGAGTTTGTTCAATCGGAATTTGTAGAATTAGTAAATCTCGATTTTGGAAAATACAAGAATGTGTCTCATTATGGTTTTAATGCGGTTTGTAAGGAGAAACAATATGATTGGGTTTGTTATATGGTCACTTTTTGGAGTGTTTATAATTGGATTAGGAATAAAAGATATGTTTTCTAAGAATCCCGTTGGATTCTGGGCTAATACCGAAACAATAAAAGTAAAAGATGTGAAAGGTTACAATCGTGCGAGCGGACTATTGTTTATAATCTATGGAATCATTTTTGTTATATTAGGAATTCCGCTGTTAGAAGATCAAAATACACCATACGTTCTGTTGTCGGTTATTGGTGTGATGGTGGAAACAATTGTAATTATGGCTGCTTATAGTTTAGTTATCGTTAAAAAGTATGAAGAGAAGTAAATAACTTATAATTTGTATGTATGGTAAATCTAAACTTCACCGGAATTTAAAAATGGCTCCATTTTGCACACCCGTTTTTGAAATCTGTAATCTAAACAATATTACAATGAAATCAGAACATAAAAAGTGGTGGCAAAAAGCACCGTCAAAATCGTAAAGTGGGGGCGGAAAGTGCCACCAAAATGATAAAATGGTGGCGAAAAGCACCACCATATATCATAAATGATGGGTTCAAGGGAAAAATCCCTTGCTAGAACAGCATTTCGATGGAGACATCTCTAATGCGTATCTAGCCGTCAACCTAAGAAGTATCAAAGCAACCAAAACAGTAGATTAATCATACGACATTTCCTGCTGGTTAATTAAATTGAATAAAAATTAAACGCTGCTCAATTGTGCAATCTATATGAATCTGATATGCTGAGTATACAAAAGCTTTTGAATTTTTTTAGGAGATGAAGCAAATGGATATAGGCGTTGTTATAAAAAAATATAGAAAAGAAGCTGGTATGACGCAGGAGGAGATGGCAAACAGATTAGGCGTGACGACACCGGCTGTAAACAAATGGGAGAATAGTAATTCCAAGCCGGATATTGAACTGCTGGCACCAATTGCGAGGCTGCTTGATATTTCGCTTGATACATTGCTTTCTTTTCATGAAAAACTTTCAGATACTGAAATCGAAGAAATTATCAGGAAGATGGACAGGATGTTTTCAGAAGAAGGCTATGAAAAGACTTATGAATGGGCAATGAGGCTTATAAAAGAATATCCGAATTGTAACATGCTTATCTGGCAGGCTGCGGTAATACTTGATACAAGAAGAATAACGGATAAATGCACGAATCCGGAAAAATATGATAAGCAGATTAACGTATGGTATGAGCTGGCACTACATGATGAGAATGAAGAGATACAGCATCATGCAGCAGATTCTCTATTTGGATTTTATTTACGTAAGAAGGATTATGCCAAGGCAGAAAAATATCTGGACTATTTTTCAGAACACGATCCTATGAAAAGTTATTATCGGGGAAGATTACTCCAAGAGCAGGGAAAAATCAAAGAAGCATATGAGAAATATGAAAATGTTATTTTTTCCGGCTTTAGTACACTTAATTTTGTGCTTTCCACAATGGCTGGACTGGCATTGCGGGAAAATGATATTGGTTATGCGAGATTTCTGTCAGGGAAAGTACAGGCAGTTGCCCATACATTGGAAATGGGAAAATATAATGAGTATTCGCCAATGCTTGATATTGTATGTGCAGGGAAAGATGTAGAGGGAACATATAAGGTGGTAAAACATCTTCTTGATAATGTGGGTACTATGTATGATTTTAGAAAGTCCGGTTTATATAAGCATATGAAGTTCAGAGATATTGATGAAGCTATATTAGATGGTGTAAAAGAAAAACTTCTTGAAGGATTCAGAAATGAGGAAGAATTCGGCTACATGGCAGGATATGAACCTTGGGAGAAATTAATTTTTGACAGATAAGTTTTTTGAAAACTGTCGTTTGGTAAAATCTATTCCATTTTTAAAAGCCTTGCGATAAAATATGTTCTGTGAATAGTTCACAGTATTATATTTTAAGGAGGCTTGGCAATGAACAAGGATTTTGAACGTTGCTGCAGCTTTCTTGCAGACAATATGCTGTAGGATGTATACATATATCAGGAGGCTTCATTCATGGCGAGTGGAGTCTCTTTTATTTTGCACTATATAATGGAAAAAGTTTTGGTTGAACAGCGGTTGGAATGATGATAAGATTTAGTTGGGACAATAGTGAACACATGTGTTCACATTTCATAGTTTAAAAGTAATGGATTGGAGAGGTGCTTATGGAAGATAAAATTGGAACCGATGAATATGGGGAAATACTTATATATCAGACTGATGATGGGCAGACAAATATAGAAGTTAAAATAGAAGATGATACAGTATGGCTGACACAACAGCAGATGTCAGAGTTATTCCAAACTTCTCGAACAAATGTAGTAGAACATATTAAGCATATTTATGAGGAGGGTGAATTAGACGAAATTTCAACCTGTCGGAATTTCCGACAGGTTCGAAAAGAAGGAAATCGTGAGGTTACAAGGCAGATTCCTCATTATAATCTTGATATGATTATCTCTCTTGGATACCGTATTAAATCAGTGATTGCAACAAGATTCAGGCAGTGGGCAACAAAGCGGTTAAAAGAATATATGATTAAGGGATTTACGATAGATGACGAGCGTTTGAAAGGAAATGGTGGAGGAAATTACTGGAAAGAGTTACTTGACAGAATCAGGGATATCAGATCTTCAGAAAAGGTATTGTATCGTCAGGTTCTTGATTTGTATGCTACGAGTGTAGATTACAATCCTCATAGCGAAGAGTCTGTTAGATTCTTTAAAATTGTTCAGAATAAACTTCACTATGCAGCACATGGTAATACTGCGGCAGAGGTTATATATCAGCGGGCAGATGCAGAAAAGCCATTTATGGGACTTACTTCATTTTCAGGTGAATTACCAGCGTTAAAGGATATAGGAATTGCAAAGAATTATCTTGAAGAAAATGAACTCAAAGTATTAAACAATCTTGTTTCTGGTTATTTTGATTTGGCAGAAATTAATGCAATTGAACATAAGCCAATGTATATGGATGATTATGTAAAGCAGCTGGATAGTGTGTTGTCATCAGGAAATAGAAAGCTTTTAACTGGTTCCGGTTCTGTAAGTCATAAACAGGCATTGGAGAAAGCAAAGTCAGAATACAGAAAATATCAGGAGATTACTTTAACACCAGTCGAAAAAGCATATCTTGAAAGCATTAAAGAGGTTTCCAAGGAAGTAAAAAGGAGATAACATCTGATGAAAAAACAGCAGAAATGTTACATATACACAGGAGTTTCTACTTCCATGCAGGTAGAAGGCTACAGTCTTGATGCACAGAAGGACAAGCTTAGAAAATACGCAGATTATCAGGAAATGTCTATCGTCGGTGAATATTCTGATGAGGGTAAATCTGGCAAAAGCGTGGAAGGCAGACCACAGTTTAAGCAGATGCTTGTGGATATAGAAAGTGGCAAAGACAATGTTGATTATGTGCTGGTATTTAAGCTGTCACGATTTGGAAGAAATGTCGCAGATGTTTTATCATCATTGCAGAAAATGCAGGATTATGGGGTTAATCTTATCTGTGTAGAGGATGGGATTGACAGTTCCAAGGATGCCGGAAATCTTATGATATCTGTGTTATCTGCGGTAGCAGAGATAGAACGTGAGAATATCCTTGTCCAGACAAAGGAAGGCCGCCGACAGAAAGCGAGAGAAGGCAGATGGAACGGCGGATTTGCACCATATGGCTATCAGCTGGTAAATGGTGAGCTTATCATTGCAGAGGATGAGGCAGAGATTATCCGTATTATATATGATAAATTCGTCAATACAACGATGGGAATGGCTGCGATAGCTGCATTTTTAAATAACAGTGGTTATAAGAAAAAGCTTCGCCAGAATAACACAATCGAAGGTTTTTCTACATCATTCGTCAAGGGTGTGCTGGACAATCCGATATATTGTGGCAAGCTTGCATTTGGCAGAAGAAAAAATGATAAGATTCCGGGAACAAGAAATGAATATTATATCGTAAAACAAAAGGATTACCTGTTAAGTGATGGAATCCATGAGGCAATCATATCAGAAGAAATGTGGAATCAGGCACACAGAAAGCGTCAGGAGACAGGTGTTTTACAGGTAAAAACGCACAGCCTTGAACATGAGCATATTTTATCCGGAATTATTAAGTGTCCTGTCTGTGGAAGCGGTATGTATGGCAATGTAAACCGCAAGAAGCATCCGGATGGAGGCTATTATAAAGAGTATTTTTATTATGCCTGCAAACACAGGAAGCTTGTGGATGGACATTGCTGTACTTATAAAAGACAGTGGAATGAGGACAGAATCAATGCGGCAGTTGAGGAAATTATCCGTAAATTTGTAAAGAACCCAAAGTTTGAGCAGGAAATCCGTAAGCAGATAGGAAGCAGCATTGATACTTCAGAGCTTGACAAGGAATATGATGGATTAAAAGACAGACTGAGCCAGACAACCGGGGCAAAAAACAGGCTTGCTGACAAGATGGATCATTTATCTGTATCCGATAAGAATTATGACAAAAAATATAATGACATGCAGGAACGTTTGGACAAGCTATATGATGAAATCACTGATATTGAGAATGCCATGGAAGAAGTCGAAACAAGACTATATAATATCAGGCAGGACAAAATCTCAGAAGATAATGTTTACCAGTTCCTTTTATTCTTTGATAAGCTGTATGATAAATTTACAGATCTGGAAAAGAAGACATTTTTGAAGAGCTTCCTGTCTGATGTATTTATCTATGAGGAAGAGCAAAAGGACGGCAGAATATTAAAAGGTCTCCGGTTTAAATTTCCTATATATATGAATGGCAGAAATGTATTAGGCGTGGATTGGGATAACGAAAGTACAGATGAGACGGTTGTCTTACTTTCCAAGGGAGTAATCGACTCGAAAAAGATTGCAATGGACTTTTCCTTAGAGGATATGGATTTATCCGGTTTGCAGGGAAAGGCAACATATGAGAAAATCAAAGCGTATATCTTGGAGCAGACAGGACTTAAGGTTTCTTCATTGTATATCGCACAGATCAAGAAGAAATGTGGACTGGATGTAGGTGAAAATTATAACTTATCAAAGTCGGAGAATGCGAGACAGCCACAGTGTACACCAGAGAAGGAAGAGGCAATCATGCAGGCATTTAAGCACTTTGGTATGATTTGATTGTGGATAAATAGCATCGTGTGTCTATCTTACTGATAGGAAGCGTAAAAAGGACACTCCTGAACCGTAAATATTACGGGTCAAGGGATGTCCTTTTTGGTTGTCTTGGAGTGTCCAAAGGACAAGGTAATGAGACTGAGGGTATTAAGACTTATTAGAATTATACCTATCTTATCTAATCATAAGATGTGATGAGACGATATGTTCATAATTTACTAATCTTTTCACCTTCAAACATGCTATACCCTGTAGGATTCTTTCTAAATTCAGAAGGTGTGATTCCAAGGCATTTTGTAAATTGCCGGTTGAAGTAAGAACTATATTTAAAACCACATTGGGTTGCAATATCATCAATTTTGAGATTGGTGTTAGATAGCAATTCTTGTGATATCTTAAGACGATAGTGAAGCAGGTATTCAATACATGTACAATTTACTTGCTGCTTGAAACGCTGGTTAAGTGTGGTTCGATTCAAGTGTACAAGTTCACATAGGAAACTTAATGTAATATCGTTCTGATAGTTGTCATGAATGTAATCAGTGCAGGTTGTAACCGGATTAGTATTCTCAGATAATTCGTAGAATTTTAATTTACACTGGTCTACATATATGTCAAAAATACAATTAAGTGTCTGGCGCAGCATTCTTCTGATACGGCAAGTCCAGTAATCATCGCTTTGTGCGTATGTCTCAGCACCAATCATAAGCATAAGTTCATTAATGTGAACATATTGTTGAGGTGTTAAGTAAAAAATGCCTTGAAAATTTCCATGATGCTTTGTAAACATATATAGCATATTTCTATCGTAAACAAATTTTTCATCGATTGGAATCGAATCTTCAAGATTTTCAAATTTTAAACATGCTTTTATGTACCATGGATCAAAGTGAAATGCCTTGGCACTTAAATGTGTATGTTCCAGACATTGAAAATTGTCGTATTGGGATATACATAGTACAGCTGGAGATGTAACTGTTTGAATATGATTATTGATTTTAATAGTTGCATTTCCACAAGAAACCATAATGATAGTACACCTGTTATTCATTGGTAATGATTCCAGTGTATTATAAAAATCAAATTCTATTGGAATTTCTCTTTCTTTATGTCTATCGGTCTGAGGCATATAAATCTCCCTTCAAAAATATATTATCTGCAATTTGAAATTGTAAAAAGTATAAAAATATGCTGCGTAAATGACATTGAAAGAATATTTTGTGCAAGTTATACTTGTATATAGTATAAAAGAAATGGAGGAAAATGTCTATATGAAAAGGCTGTTAGTGTACAGTAAAAAATATTGGATACAAATGATAGCAGCGGCTATTTCAAGTGTAACTGCATCAATATCTACAGTTATGGTTATCGATATATTAAGGGAAATAATAGATATCATTTCTAAGGGTAATATGATGCAGGAAATCTGGTATATTATTTTGAAAATAATAATTGTGATATGTGTTGGTATTGTATCAAATTATATGTTAGTTGCAATGACAGGTTTTGTCGGTGCTGGATTGTTAAAGGATTTTAGGAATGATGCTGTGAATTCATTGATAAATGCCTCACCGGAATATATCAATCAATGTAATTATGGAGATCTTATGGAACGAATGACTGAAGATATAGAAGGTCTTGCAGGTTTCATGTCTGGTTATTTTAAAGACTGCCTGTATGTGCCAATTCTTACAGTTGTATATTCAGTATATCTGATTTCTATGAATGCTCCATTGGCAATGATATGTTTATTTCCGCTGGCCATTATGGTGCCGTTAAATGTAAAGCTGCTAAAGCCGATAAAACTTCGTCAGTCTCAGTATGTAAAAGAACTGGGGCTTACTAATAATAATGTGGATGAGGCATTTGCAGGGGCAGAAATAATAAAGTCATATAATATTCAAGAAAAAATGATGAACCGGTATGAAAACGCTCTTTACAAAACATTTAAAACATCTAATGAAACGGATTTGGCTCAGTATAATCTGGAGCCAATATCAAGAGCAATACAGGAAGTCCCTATGGCACTTGCCATTTGTGTTGGCGGGGTACTGGTATTTAGAAATGCAATCACTATGGGCGTGTTAATTGCATATATAAGTATAATAAAAAAATTGATAGAGCCGTTATCAGGCTGTTATCAGTTGGTTGTACGTTCACAGACTGCCTTGGTATCAGTTTCGAGAGTGTTTGACGTTATTGATATTATGCCTGAGGAAGAACTGTCAGCTGGTATGAAGAGTGACAAAATGATAACAGATTTTCCGTTAATCAGCTTTAATGATGTTACATTTGGATATGGGGACGAAAAAGTTTTGATTAATGTGAGTTTTGATGTGAAAAAAGGAGAAAGAATAGCTTTTGTAGGAGAAAGTGGAAGTGGGAAAAGCACAATCATAAAACTGATTTCAAGACAAATATCAAGCAAAAATGGTGGAATATTCTATGAGGGGATAGATTATTACAATTTTACATCAAATGAAATTCGTAAGAAATTGGCACTTATTTCACAGGAAGCAACATTGTTTCCTATGTCTATTGCGGATAATATTCGGATTGGTAATCCGGATGTCAGTAATGAGAAAATAATAATGGCACTTAAAATGTCTGGCTGTGAGGAATTTATTAAAGCGTTGCCAGAAGGTATAGATACAGTTCTTACGGAAAAAGGAAATAATCTGTCAGGAGGGCAAAGACAAAGACTTACTATTGCGAGAGCAATAGTGAAAAATGCACCGATTTTTTTGCTCGATGAACCAACATCTGCCCTTGACCAAGAAACGGAAAATACCATTTGTAATACATTTGATGAAGTGGCAAGGAATCATACAGTTATTGCCGTTGCACATAGACTTAATACCATTAAGAATTATGACAGGATTTATGTATTAGAACATGGCAGGATTGTAGAACAAGGAACGCATAAGGAGTTACTAAATCAGCAGGGAAGATATTATCAGATGTATCAGGAGTACAGTCGAGAGGAGATAGAATAATTGCTATGAGAGCTTTAAAAAGATTCTTATCCTATATGGGAAAATATAGATTTGCTTACTGGTTTATTCTAATAACAACATTGATAATGGAATCGTCTTTGCAGATACTTTATTCGTATGTGACAAAAAAGACTCTCAATGCTATTGAATTTCAGAACATGCAGTTATTTCGTACAGCAGTGGTTGTATGCGTAGTCATTGTAATATTAAAGTGTTTATTTCCTTATCTTCGGTATTTTCAAATCAGATTGGTTCGTAAAATGGTTTATGAATTGAAGTTGAAGCTGTATGAGAAATTGTTGAACATGAATATGTATTTTTTTAATGATACACATAGTGCAGACGCAATAAAGACATTGAACTGGGATGCTAATTCCCTGAAAGATTCCTGGTTTTCGCATATCTATTGGGTGTTGGGAAAGATTGTAATAGTAGTTTCTTCTATTATTACTATGTACTTTTATAATCGAATGCTGACGTGTATATCATTAATTATTAGTGCAATGACAGCTTTTGTTTCTATTAAGATTAATCAATCTATTAAGAAATATGCGAAAAAGGTTCAAAAGAAATCAACCAAATTGTCCATGTTATTAAGCGATATTATATCAGGTTTTGTTACATTGAAAATGAATTCCGGAACTAAGGTTGTATTAAATTATTTTTATGAGGAAAATGAAGCATCATCCCAATCAGAAAAAGATAGAGTTAAAATGGAGGCATTATTTGAGATAGTTGCATTTCTGTTAGGCATCATTGGAAGTTTTGGAACGATTATTGTGGGGGTATGGCTTGTTTCAGAAGGAAGAGTTGATTATGGTACGCTTATGGCTGTGGTTACCTTGCAGATGGGGGTGAGTAATGCGATGCAAAGACTCGGGAACTCTATAGCTGCATTGACAACATCACTTGTTCGTGCTGGTCATGTATTTGATTTCATGGAATCAGAAATGGAAGAAGAAATAACATGGGTTACTGCAGGAAATGGTCTTGAGAGAAAAAATATTAATATACAAAACGAAAGAGATAAGGCTATTGATATATCTAATTTACATTTTTCTTATAATGAAAATGATGAATCAAGAGATAAGAGTAAAATGCGTGCTCAGTTAAATTCTAAAAAGATGCAGATAAGTGTAGGTGAGAAAGTTATGATAACCGGCGAATCCGGATGTGGAAAGAGTACATTGCTTAAGTTGATTCAAGGATTTTATCCTGTTGAAAATGGAAAAATTAAAATACTTGGTAAAGATATAAATGAATATTCACTGGCTGAATTAAGAAATGTTATTACATATGTTCCACAGGATAGTTATTTATTTGAGGGAACAATTGCTGAAAATATTGCATTTGGCTGGAATGAGGAGACTGCTCCAGTAATGGATGTGATTGTCAGTGCAGCGAAAGAAGCACATGCTGATGAATTTATCAAAGATTTGCCAAAAGGTTATAACACTAAGGTAGCTGCGGGTGGGACAAATTTGTCTGGTGGTCAGCGTCAAAGAATATCAATTGCAAGAGCATTTATGAAAGAAGCACCTATTGTTTTGATGGATGAACCTTCATCGGCATTAGATACATATAGTGAAAATGCAGTACTTGAAGCGATGAGCGTATTTATGAAGAAAAAAACAGTAATTATGGTTTCGCATAGAATGACAGGTGCAGAGAAGTTTAATCGTGTGGTAAGGATGGATTAGTAAAGAATTTCATAACAAAATCCTATATCTTTTAGAGGAGTTTACTGTAAGTGGGACTTGACAAAACAGTTTGTACAATACTAACAAATTTTTGAGCGTATATAGTCTTGCAAAAGTGGCAGCATGGCAATCGAGTAACATCGGTTGCTTTTTTGTTGCCTATTTTTAGAAATCATCAATTGTCCCGATAGAGTGATTTCAAAAAAACAAAATAAAAAGAGTGGAGGAAATGCAGAGTGAAAGAGTATTCAAAAGGTATCTATGTGAAATTTAAACCAGAGGAGGTGGAATTACTGCATGATCGGATGAAGGAAGCAGGAGTTCAAAATATGAGTGCATATATCAGGAAGATGGCGTTATGAAGCAGTTATTCATCTATACGAGGAAGAACCAAAGAAGAGAAAGTGAATTGATAAAAAGCGTTAGCGTGGCTCTGCGGTTTATCCGCAGTTCGAGGGGATTGGGGGCACAAGACGTCCAGTTGACGTCTGCTCTGCGCGGACTGGAGTGGAACGGAGACTTCCCCAACAAGCAAAAATGCGCCGGGTATATACTGGGGCACTGATTGCCAATGAGCAAAAAAGAAAGGATTTCATTTATGGTAAAAAATAAAGTGGTTATAAAAGAAAGAGATGCATGGAGTGATTTGGCGAATTTCATTGGAGAAATGGTAGCAAAGTATGCAGACGCAATGGAACTGGATCAATTACCGAATCCGGATTGTTATCTTCGCATGAAGAGAATAAAACAGCTGTACAAGGAATTATATAAAATGGAAAATATTGAGAAATTCAGAAGTATTATCATTCCTATTGAAAGAAATGCTGCGGCATGATAGAATAGCCGTATAAACGGAAAGTGAAAACGATAAATACGGATATAAAACATGACGGAGGAACACACATGATTATCAGTGAAAGAATTTTTTACATAATGGAGCAGAAGAACATGAGCCAGTTGGAACTGTCGAGAAGAACCGGGATTGCAACAAGCAACATCAGTGACTGGAAAAAGAAAAAGACAAATCCAAAAGCAGACTGTTTAATATCCATATGTGACGCATTGGATATTACACCGGAACAGCTTTTAACGGGAAAAGGAATTGATCCGGAGTATAAAGATACAGATATGGATTATGAAGTGACCAGGTCGGATATTAAGATATTAAAGCAGATTCATAGCCTTGGAGACGAACAGTATAAAAGATTGATGGCATATATGAAGGCATTGCAGAAACTGGAGCAAATGGAAAGCATTGTGGAGGAATAGAGATGGCAAATAAAATAGTTCGAGAAATTATTCATGCAAAGGGTATTGATATTGGAATTTACACGAAGGATTTTGAAAATGAATACATTTCGTTGACAGATATCGCAAAATACAGAAATGATAATGATCCCAGATTTGTCATTCAGAACTGGATGCGAAACAGGAATACAGTTGAGTTTTTGGCGGTCTGGGAAGAACTTCACAATCCGGATTTTAACCGTGTGCAATTCGAGGCGGTTAGAAGTGAGGCGGGATTAAACAGATTTGTTATGACACCGACCAAATGGATTGAACAGACAAATGCTATTGGAATAGTGTCGAAAGCAGGCAGGTATGGTGGAGGAACTTATGCACATAGTGATATTGCTATGGCATTTGCAACATGGATTTCTCCAGAATTTCAACTGTATATTATGAAAGACTATCGCAGACTGAAACAGGACGAAAATAGTCGCCTGTCATTGGATTGGAATTTGAACAGAGCATTATCAAAGGTGAACTATCGTATTCACACAGATGCAGTAAAAGAAAATTTGATTCCACCAGAACTAACACCGGAACAGATTGCCTATACATATGCCAGTGAAGCAGATCTTTTAAATGTTGCTTTATTTGGACAGACTGCAAAGCAATGGAAAAATAACAATCTAAGTAAAAAGGGTAATGTGCGCGATGATGCAAATTTAAATCAGTTATTGGTATTGGCAAATATGGAGAGCTATAATGCAATTTTAATTGAACAGGGAAAATCTCAATCAGAAAGACTCGTATTGCTTAGAAATTTGGCAATTAAGCAGATGGATACATTAGCCAGTATTAATTTATCAGCGGTTTCGGCACTTCCGGGAGGTGATATGTAAATTGAAGAATTGCCTTTAATCAGATGATGGACGATATCAAATCAGGAAAAGATGAAGTGTCTTATGTCCTTGTATTTAAGCTTTCCAGATTTGGATGAAATGCGGCAGATGTCCTTGCAACATTACAAGTGATGCAGGATTTTGGTGTAAATCTGATTTGTGTAGAGGATGGAATAGATTCATCTAAAGATGCTGGAAAACTTATGATATCTGTTCTGTCAGCAGTGGCAGAGAGTGAACGTGAGAACATTCGTGTTCAGACAATGGAAGGCAGGATGCAGAAAGCCAGGGAAGGTAAATGGAATTCATAAGATAGCCAGACAGAATGGCAAAAATCCGTTATTTGATGCTGCTCTTATCAGAAGGATTATACAGAATCCGGTTTATAGCAGTAAAATTTCCTATGGCAGAAGACGGACAGAAAAGGTTCATGGTACAAGGAACGAGTACAGGCAGGTTAAGAAAGACGATTATCTGTTGGTAGATGGTTTACATGAAGCTCTTGTATCAGAAGAAGTATGGGAGCAGGCACAGGTCAAGGTGGCGGCACAGGCTAAAAAGTATGAAAAGGTCAATCGTGACAAGAGAGAAAAGATTCATCTATTATCAGGAATTTTGAAATGTCCTGTCTGCGGTGCCGGAATGTATGGCAACAAGGCCATTAAGAAGCGCAAGGATGGAAGCAATTATAAGGACTTTTATTATTATGGCTGTAAACACCGGAACATGACCAGAGGTCATAAATGCGATTATAAAAAACAGGTGCATGAGGAAATGCTGGATGCTTCTGTTGCAGAGGTGATTAGTAAATTGGTTAGCAATCCTAAATTTTCGGATTTAATACGCAGCAAGATAAATATGGAAGTAGACACAAGCACATTAGATCAGAAAATAGCAAATTACGAAAAACAATTAAGACAGCTATATCATAATAAAGATGCTATCTTGTCAGATATGGATTCTCTTGATTATGAGGATAAACATTATCAGCGAAGAAAAACAGATTTGGAGAACCGCTTGTACAAAACTTATGATAAAATAGATGAAGCAGAGGATTTACTGGTATCTGCAAAAACTAAGAAGCGTGCTCTGCTGGCAGACAAGATTACCGGAGACAATATCTACAAGGCACTCATTTTCTTTGATAAGCTGTATGCCAAAATGAACGAAGCTGAGAAACGAGAGTTTCTGTCACAGTTAGTGGATAATGTGCAGATTTACGAAGAACGCAAAGAGAATGGACAATGGATGAAATCCATAGAATTTAAGTTGTCGATTATAGAAAAAGAGTTTACACTAATTTTGGACAATGATACACAAAATGAGACGGTCGTCAAATTATCCCTCAAAAAAGATACACCGAAAATTGAGGTTACAATGGAACCTGATGAGGAGAGTAATTATACACCAGAAGAAAAAGCTACTTATCAGAAGATTAAGGATTATGTGAAGGACAAGTATGGTGTGAATGTGCAGACTTCTTACATTGCACAGGTTAAGCGGATGTGTGGTCTGGATATGGGGGAGAATTATAATAAGTCCAAGAAAGAGAATCCAGAAGTGAAGCAGTGTCCACAGGAAAAGGTGGAGTATATTATGGATGCGTTGAGGCATTTCAAGCTGATTTGGTAACTGTATATTAGTATGCCACGGCATTATTATAAAAAGTTCCTCTCGAAGCAGTAATTAAGTCAATCTTAAAGTAGGGAAAGGATTTTTATATCAAACTCAAAATCGATTAATATTAAGTAAGTATTACGACAAAGGAGATAGTAGAAAATGGCATTTACAAGTGAGACTAAAAAAGGACTAGAGAATTATATATCAGGACATTTACCTAATAAAGAGTGGTATGAGTCACATTTTTATCCATTTATTGAGAATAAAAGTTTGAGAGATAGACTTATTGTAGAATTTATAAATGCGAGAAAAATTTATAAATTCTTTGAGGGTTTACAAGCTTCGGACGAGCTTTTATTAGCTCAGATAAAGACACAGGTAATAATGTATGTGTCTATTCAAGAGGCGGTTGTTAATTATTTGTTGTTTGAACTATTTGAGGAAACGAATACAGTAAAAAATCTTCTGTTTCAAGAACGCTTGGTCAAAATTGGAATACCAGGACATAAATTGGAAAAAATAGCCAAAGAACTGGAACATGATAAAAAAGATATTATTCCATGCTATAATAAGGTTCAAGCTGTTGATAAAACTAAAATTCGCTATGAACAAAAAGTAGCAGCATTATTAGAGCTGAATCTGATAAGTAAAGGATTGGCAGATGATTTAGTCAAATTATATGAATACAGAAATACTGTTCATATAGAGGCTGAAATGAAAAAGAAACTAGTGTATGACCTAAGTATGGGAGAATTAGCATATAGGAGAGTAGAAGGATTAAGTATAGAAGTGAGCAATGCACTAGAAAAACTAGAATCCACCTAAGGGTTTTAAAAGGATTCAAAAATTACAAGTATTGACACCGCTTCGCCCATGACGATAAATCAAGGGTTGAGGTGGTGTCATTTCTTATATTTATAGGGATTTAAGAGGAAGGTTGAAATATACCTTCTTTTTTTATACCCATTTTAAGGAGGTGGTGTTAAAAAGTGTACTTTTTGAAACTACCAAAAAACGACTGATAAACAGTCACGAAATGTATGGACATCCCTTTATGGAACGTTCCAGTATTTATGTACACATTTTAAGACTAGTAAAGGAGCGTTAATCATGAAGAGATATGGTTATTATAATACCAAAGGCAGATATCTTGATTAAGAGTCAAGTTCAATTTGGTTAAATGAGCAGGAGAATGTGTACATGTTGGATTGTGGATGTGGTCTGCCAAATGGGAGGCTCGCGAGTATCTGTCTGGAAAACGGAGAGAGATTTTACACGTAAGGAGACTAACTATTAAAAGTCAAGCCCTAAAATGATATTTTTTGAATAAAGTACAGAAATGTATTTTTAGATATA
>NZ_JBBMES010000009.1:0-94492 GCF_040096395.1 Lachnospira hominis (ex Hitch et al. 2025)
AAAGTCCGTGCTTGCACGAGACCTTGGCGACTGCCGCGATAACTTGAGAAACTCGCGGAGCGTGTTTCTCATAGTTTTATAATATTTTATGAATATAAACCTTTCACAATTTTACAATATTATGTTATAATATTTCAAGATGTGCTTATACATACATTTAACCTAAGGAGGAAATTCTGATGGGGTTTTTTAAAGATTTCAAAGAAGACTTAAATGAAACAGCAAGTGATTTTTCAAAAAAATCATCTTCTGATGAAGAGATGGTTAATACTCTCAGACAGAGTGGCAAAGTAGATCCTGAACTTGCAAAGCTTTCGGCACAGATTGAGATGGGCAAAGCTGTAGGCGTTGAAGAACCAAAGAGTGAGGATGAGAAAGATGGAACTGCAGAGACTGCAGTTATAACAAAAGGTTTAACTGTAAGTGGTAACCTTGATTCTACAGGTTCAATTGATATATATGGAACTGTTACAGGTGATGTTACATGTGCAGGTGCTCTTAATATAACAGGAATATTGACAGGCAATTCAAAAGCGGGAAATGTAAAGGCTGACGGTGCAAGAATTGAAGGAAATATTGTATCAGAAAAAGCAGCTGATATTTTAAAGGATTGCGTTGTTATTGGCGACATAACAGCATCATCAACATTTATTGCAGGGGCAGTAAAAGGTAATATAGATGTGAAAGGTCCTGTTGTTATAGATTCAACAGCAGTGATAATTGGAGATATTAAGTCACAGACATTACAGATTAACAGCGGTGCAACTATTGACGGAAGATGTACACAATGTTATTCTGAAATAAATACAGCTCAGATATTTGAAAAAAAAGAAGAAGCTGCTGATGATAATTTGCAGGAGGCAGTGGCTGAAAAGGAATCACAGCCTGAGCCGGAACAGAGAAATATCGATGATGTTCTTGATAATATTGCAGCCGGTAAGATGTCATCAAGTGCAGATATTAAGGATGAGTATGTAAATACATTAGAAAAATAATAATCAGAGATGGAGATAGTTATGAAGGAACTTAAAAGAGTTATACTTAAACTTAGCGGAGAGGCACTTTCAGGAGAAGCAAAATCAGGATATGATGATGCTCTGATTGAAGATATTGCCCGTCAGGTTAAAAAGATAGTTGAAAAAGGAATAGATGTTGGTGTTGTTATCGGAGGCGGTAATTACTGGCGTGGTCGTTCTAATGATAATATTGACAGGACAAAAGCAGACCAGATTGGTATGCTTGCGACAATTATGAATTGTATATATGTTTCTGAAATATTTAGATCATGTGGAATTAAGACAAATATTCTTACACCATTTGAATGTGGCAGCATGACTAAGTTGTTTTCAAAAGACAGAGCAAATAAGTATTTTGAAAAAGGCATGGTAGTTTTTTTTGCTGGTGGAACAGGTCATCCTTATTTTTCAACAGATACAGGAATTGTTCTTCGTGCGATTGAGCTTGATGCAGATGCAATTCTTCTTGCAAAAGCAATAGATGGTGTGTATGACAGCGATCCTAAGATTAACCCGGCTGCTAAGAAGTATGACACACTTCCTATTCAGGAGGTTGTTGATAAAAAACTTGGAGTTATCGATATGACAGCTTCAGTTATGTGCATGGAAAATAAGATGCCGCTAATGATATTCGGTCTTAATGAAAAAGACAGCATTCTTAATGCCATGACAGGTAAATTTAATGGTACTGTAGTAACAGTGGATTAAATAAAATAAAATTAAATGGAGATGAGATAATGAGTGATATTAAAGAATTTGAAAATAAGATGAGCAAAACAGTAGATGCATTAAAGGAAGATTATGTTACAATAAGAGCCGGAAGAGCTAATCCGCACATTCTTGATAAGATTAAAGTTGATTATTATGGCACACCAACATCACTTCAGCAGGTTGCCAATATATCAGTTCCTGAGGCAAGAATGATTCAGATTCAGCCATGGGAGAGCAGTCTTATCAAAGAGATTGAAAAGGCAATTTTAGTATCAGATCTTGGAATTACACCTAATAATGATGGCAAGGTTATAAGACTTATTTTCCCTGAACTTACAGAAGACAGACGTAAGGAACTTGCAAAAGAAGTTAAGAAAAAAGGCGATAATGCCAAAGTTGCAATCAGAAATGTAAGACGCGATGCGAATGATTTATTTAAGAAGCAGAATAAAGCAGGAGAAATATCAGATGATGAACTTAAAGGAACAGAAGATGATATTCAGAAGCTTACAGATAAGTATGTTGGCATTATAGATGCAACAGTTGAAGAAAAAACAAAAGAAATTCTTACAGTATAATTTTTATATGTGAATCCGTGGGATTCCGGTAGCTTTTAGCAGGTTGTGCCGGCTCCTGCGGATTTTCTTTAGAAAAAACAAGGAGGCAAATCCTCTCCTCGTCAAAGGACTCGGATTTTTGCTTCGCAAAAACAAGGAGGCAAATCCTCTCCTCGCCAAAGGACTCGGATTTTTGCTTCGCAAAAACAAGGAGGCAAATCCTCTCCTCGTCAAAGGACTCGGATTTTTGCTTCGCAAAAACAAGGAGGCAAATCCTCTCCTCGCCAAAGGACTCGGATTTTTGCTTCGCAAAAACAAGGAGGCAAATCCTCTCCTCGTCAAAGGACTCGGATTTTTGCTTCGCAAAAACAAGGAGGATTCATGGATTTTTTTAATGAAGAACTTGGACTTAAAATACCTGGTCATGTTGCTGTTATTCTTGATGGTAACGGCCGTTGGGCAAAACAGAGAAAAATGCCCAGAACTTATGGACATAAAGTAGGAAGCCAGGTTGTTGAAGATATGCTTAATATTGTTGATGATCTTGGCGTTAAGTATTTTACAGTATATGCATTTTCAACAGAAAACTGGAAACGTTCACAAGAAGAAGTTTCAACTCTTATGGGAATTTTGAGATGGTATCTTAAAGACTGTGTTAAAAAGTCAATGAAGAATAATGTAAGATGCCGTGTTATAGGAAGAAAAGAAGAACTCAGTCCTGATATAGTACAGAGTATTGAAAATCTTGAAGAAAAGACAAAGAATAATACAGGACTTAATTTTACAATAGCTATTAATTATGGCGGAAGAGATGAGATTACAAGAGCTGTCAAAAAGATAGCAGCTGATGTAAAGGCCGGAAAAATCAATCCGGATGATATTACTGAACAGACTATTACAGATAATCTTGATACGCGGGAGCTTCCGGACCCGGATCTTCTTATAAGAACAAGCGGTGAGCAGAGATTATCCAATTATCTTCCGTGGCAGCTGGCATATACGGAGTTTTATTTTACTGATACATACTGGCCTGATTTTAGCAAAGAAGAGCTTATAAAGGCATTTGAGAAATATAATAAAAGAGAACGACGTTTTGGCGGCGTTAAGGAGGATGCTAAGTGAAAACTAGAATTATAAGCGGAATATTTCTTGCAATAATTGCAGCTTCATCGCTTTATGTAGGAAGCTGGTATCTGTTTCTTTTATGTGCATTTATATCGCTTGTCGGAATGTATGAATTATACAGGGCAGCCGGTATACATGAAAAGCTGCTTGGAATCTGTGGCTATGTTGTAGCTGTGGCATATTATGTGTGCGTATGGCTTGGAAAATGGCAGCTTGAAACGCTTGTTTTTGTATTTGGACTTATGGCAATCATGACAATATATGTCATAACATTTCCAAAATATAAATCGCAGGATGCAATGCTTGTCTTTACAGGAATATTTTATGTTGCAGTAATGCTTTCATATATATATAAAGTTAGAGTTGCTGGAGACGGCAAATATATAGTATGGCTTGTATTTGTATCATCATGGGGCAATGACACATTTGCATATTTTACAGGTGTTCTTTTTGGTAAACATAAGATGGCACCTAAGCTTTCTCCGAAAAAATCAGTTGAAGGAGCAGTTGGCGGTGTGACAGGTGCAACTTTACTGGGCATAATCTATGGATTTATAATAAGCGGAAGAATGTCCGGCATATTTGTGCATCCTGTATGGACATTTGCAATAGCAAGTTTTATAGGAGCGTTGTTATCTATAATCGGAGATTTGGCTGCATCTGCAATCAAGAGAAATTATGATATAAAAGATTATGGAAAACTTATTCCGGGACACGGCGGAATCATGGACAGGTTTGACAGTGTGATATTCACGGCTCCGGCTGTATATTGGGCTGTTTACCTTATCAGTCACATAATGTAAGAAAGGCTTGAATAATTATGAAAAGTGTATCTTTATTAGGTTCAACAGGTTCAATAGGAACACAGACATTAGATGTTATAAGAAAAAATAATGATATAAAAGTTGTGGCTCTCGCTGCAGGCACAAGAGTAAAAGAATTAGCTGAGCAGGCCAGAGAATTTAAGCCGCAGCTTGTAAGCGTTGGAACACAGGAAAAGGCTAAAGAGCTGAAAGTTCTCCTTTCCGATATGGATGTTAAGATTGTATATGGCATGGAAGGACTTATTGAGGCAGCTACAATAGATGAAGCTGACATTGTAGTGACTGCGGTTGTGGGCATGATGGGAATAGAACCTACAATAGCGGCAATTAATGCACATAAAGATATTGCACTGGCAAATAAGGAGACACTTGTTACAGCCGGTCATATCATCATTAATCTTGCAAAAGAAAAAAATGTATCAATTTATCCTGTAGACAGCGAACATTCAGCAATATTCCAGTGCCTTAACGGTGAAAACAGGGGGCAGATTGATAAAATTCTTCTTACTGCATCAGGCGGTCCTTTCAGGGGAAAGACAAGAAAAGAGCTTGAAAATGTTACACTTGCCGATGCATTAAAACACCCAAACTGGGCTATGGGAAGAAAAATCACAATAGATTCATCTACAATGGTAAACAAAGGACTTGAAGTCATAGAGGCACAGTGGCTTTTTGGTGTTCCTGTTGATAAAGTACAGGTTATAGTCCAGCCACAGAGCATAATTCATTCTATGGTGCAGTTTGTTGACGGTGGTGTAATGGCCCAGCTTGGAAGTCCTGATATGCGTCTTCCTATTCAATATGCATTATATTACCCTGAGAGACGAATACTCGATACTAAAAGACTTGATTTTTATGAACTTGCACAGATTACATTTGAAAAACCTGATATGGAAACATTTAAGGGACTTAAATTTGCATATAATGCAGCAGAAAGAGGCGGCAATATTCCTACAGCAATGAATGCAGCCAACGAGCTTGCAGTAAGCAGATTTCTGGACGAAAAGATAAAATATCTTGATATATATGACATAATAGAGTATGCCATGGAAAATATTAAGTATATCGACAATCCTACAGTTGAACAGATTCTTGAGACTGAAAAGACTGTATATGAAATGATTGAAAGCAGGTGGTGATTTGATTTTAAATATAATCATAGCAATTATCATGATTGGACTTATTGTCCTTATTCATGAATTTGGACATTTTATAGTCGCAAAGGCTAATGGAGTCGCTGTAGTTGAGTTTTCAATAGGCTTCGGACCTAAGCTTTTCGGAATAAAAAAGGGAGATACTGAATACTGTCTGAAGCTTATACCATTCGGTGGTGCATGTATAATGCTTGGAGACGACATGCTTACACAGTCTGATGATGGCAGTGAAGATGAAAATGGAGAAGATGAAGATTCAGATGATTTGCCTGCAAAAGAAAGAAGAGAAGAACTTTTAAAAAATTATGATGCAGACAAAGCATTTGCAGCTAAAACAGTGTGGTCAAGAATTGCAATAATAGCTGCCGGACCTGTATTTAACTTTCTTCTTGCATTTGTGTTCGCTGTTATTATAATTGGAAGTGTCGGTACAGATCCATGTACTGTTGATGTTGTAGAGGATAGTTCACCGGCGGCAGCTGCGGGACTTCAAGTTGGTGATGAGATAACAAAAATTAACAATAACGGCATTGCATTTTCAAAGGAATATGCATTTTATCAGGCATATCATGCATCTGATACAATGAATATAACATATAAGCGTGATGGTCAGAAATATACGACAACAGTTACACCCGAGTACAGAAAACTGAGTGTATACAGACTTGGTATTACTATTAGCGACAACACACTTGTTGCCTCAGTAAGTGATAATTCGGCAGCTTCAAAAGCCGGAATTGAAAAAGGCGATGTGATAGTTTCAGTTGATGGAGTAAAGCCTACGGATGACAATAAAATTCCGCAGATAATTAATAATTCAGGCGGAAAAGAGATTGAGATGGTAGTAAAACGCGACGGTCAGGATGTTACATTAAAAGTTACGCCAACACTCGTTGAAAGCGAAGAATACTATACAGGTTTTGACAGCTATGGATATCGTGTAAAAGTCAGCCCTGCACAGACAATACTCTGCTCGTTTAAAGAAGTAGGATACTGGATAGAAACAGTTGTAAAAAGTGTAGGAATGATGTTTACAGGTAAACTTGGAATTAATGATTTATCAGGACCGGTGGGCGTTGTGGATTCAGTTAATACTGTTGTTGAACAGAGTAAGCCGGATGGGGCATGGTATGTGTGTCTTAACATATTCCAGTATATTGTAATGTTAAGTGCTAACCTCGGAGTTATGAATCTCCTTCCTTTACCGGCACTTGACGGCGGAAGACTTCTTTTTATGTTTATTGAAGTGGTTAGAGGAAAACCTGTAAAGAAAGAGCGTGAGGGAATGGTTCATTTTGTCGGAATGGTTCTTCTTATGCTTCTTATGGTCTATATAATGTTTAAAGATATAGTTAATTTGTTTTAAAATATTTGTTTTAGAATGTATTGACAGGGCAGTATGTTTGTCACAAAGGTATCATAACTGTCCGGAAACGGAGTTTTTATGTACAGAGATAATACGAAAACGGTAAAAATCGGTAATTGTGTAATCGGAGGCGGAAATAAAATCGCAATCCAGTCCATGACAAATACAAGAACTGAAAATGTAAAAGAGACGGTAAAGCAGATTCTTGCTCTTGAAGAGGCAGGCTGTGACATAGTAAGATGCACGGTTCCGACGCAGGAGGCGGCAGATGCGATACGCGAGATAAAAAGATATATCCATATTCCGCTTGTTGCCGATATTCATTTTGATTACAGAATGGCAATCGCGGCGATTGAAAACGGTGCCGATAAAATCAGAATCAATCCCGGAAATATAGGAAGTACAGACAGAATCAAGGCGGTCGTAGATGCTGCAAAAGAAAGAAATATTCCTATTCGTGTCGGTGTAAACAGCGGCTCTCTTGAAAAAGACCTTATTGAAAAATATAATGGTGTTACAGCCGAAGGTCTCGTTGAGAGTGCACTTGATAAAGTTAAGATAATTGAAGATTTGGGATATGATAATCTTGTTATAAGTATCAAATCATCGGATGTTTTGATGTGCGTAAAAGCACATGAGCTTATTGCAGATAAGACAAATCATCCGCTTCATGTTGGAATAACAGAGTCAGGCACAGTATTTTCCGGAAGTATCAAATCAGCGATAGGATTAGGACTTATTCTTAATCAGGGTATCGGTGATACAATAAGAGTGTCATTAACAGACGACCCGGTAAAAGAGATTGAAGCTGCAAAGCTTATATTAAGAACACTTGGGTTGAGAAAAGGTGGGATTGAAGTTGTTTCATGCCCTACATGCGGGCGAACAAAGATTAATCTTATCGACCTTGCCGGAAGAGTTGAAAAGCTGGCAGCAGGATATGACCTTGATTTGAAACTTGCTGTTATGGGATGTGTTGTAAACGGTCCGGGAGAGGCTAAAGAAGCAGATCTTGGAATTGCAGGCGGAGATGGCTGTGGCGTTCTTATTAAACATGGTGAAGTTGTGCGTAAAGTAGCTGAAAATGAGCTGCTTGACACATTAAAGTATGAGCTTGACCATTGGAATGACTAAAAGAAATATGAATGTTTTAATGTAAATGCTTTAGAGGAGTGTTATTTAGTTGAATAAATTTTTTGAAGTGTTTAATACACTTAAAGTGCCGGAGGAAATAGGAGTTTATCTTACTGATACGGAAGTTACCCGTGTATCAAAGACATCTACCAATTCTCTGGCACGTGTCTATTTAAGCAGTGAACGGCTTATAAGCAAGCAGGTAATATACAAGGCGGAGGACGCTTTGAAAAAGCAGATATTCCGCATGAAAAATATGGATGTGCGTATAATTGACAGATACAGACTTTCAAAACAGTACACACCTGTCAAAATTATGGAAATATATTATGACAGCATATTGTTTGAACTTGAGAAATATTGGACTCTCGAATATAATCTGTTGAAAAATTCACAATGGGAATTTGATGGGGAACACTGTCTTGTGCTTACTCTTGAGGACGGATTTTTGTCAAGGACATATGCCGATACGCTTGCGGATTATTTCAAAAAAATATTTTTGAACCGTTTTGGGTTTGAAATTGATGTTATATATAAATATGCAAAAAAAGAGGGAAGTCACTACGAGCTTGAAAATGAGCATAAGCTGAATCTGCGTGTCGCACAGATTGAAAAGAATATGAGGGCGGCACAGGCAGCGGGCGACGGAGTGAACGAGGATTCTTCAAAAACAGCATTTTCAAAGGGAACGTCAACAAGCTCAAAATCGGAAAATGCTGCATCATCAGGTACAAAGTCAAATGATGGTGTAGTACAGGAGAATTCACGTCAATCATCGTTTGGAGACAAAAACAGAACCCAGTTTGGACAAAAGGGAAGCCAGAACGAGTATTACAAAAAGAAGCCGTCAAATCCGGATGTTTTATATGGAAGAGATTTTGACGAGGAACCTATGCCTATAGAGCAGGTGGATTCAGCACTAGGCGAGATTGTTATCGCGGGAATGATAAGAAAGGTTGACGAGCGTGAAATAAGAAATGAAAGAACAATTCTCATGTTTGACCTGACTGATTTTACGGATACGATAACCGTTAAAATGTTTATTGCAAATGCACAGCTTCCTGAAGTCAAAGAGTACATAAAAAAAGGAAACTTTATAAAAGTCAAGGGTGTTGCGGCACTTGACAGATATGACCAGGAAATCTCAATTACGAGCGTGTGGGGTATCAGAAAATCGCAGGATAACCGCGAAGTGAGAAACGATTTGTCGCTTCACAAAAGAGTGGAGCTTCATTGCCATACGAAAATGAGCGACATGGATGGCGTTTCATCTGTTTCCGATATTATAAAACAGGCAATCCGCTGGGGACACAAAGGAATTGCAATTACGGACCACGGTGTTGTGCAGGCGTTTACGGACGCTTATCACACTATGGAAGACTTGAAAGGCAAATACAAGAAAAAGGGCGAAGAACTTGATTTTAAGATAATATATGGTGTGGAAGCTTATCTTGTAGATGATACGCGTCAGATTGTAATTAATTCAATGGGCCAGAATTTCAATGATACGTTTGTTGTATTTGACCTGGAGACTACGGGATTTTCGGCAGAAGTTGACAGAATTATCGAGATAGGTGCCGTAAAGATAAAAAATGGTGAGATTGTAGATAATTTCAGCAAATTTGTAAATCCTAAGATTCCGATTCCTTTCAGAATAGAAAAACTTACGGGAATTAACGATTCCATGGTTATGGAAGCGGAACCGATAGAAAAGATTCTTCCTGAATTTCTTGAATTCTGCGGTGATGCCGTCATGGTTGCACACAATGCAGGGTTTGATACAAGCTTTATAATAAATAACGCTGAAAGACTTGGAATAAAATATGACCCTACAATAATGGATACGGTGCTTCTGGCACAGTTTGTTATACCTAACCTTCATAATTACAAGCTGGATACGCTTTGTAAGCACCTTGCCGTATCGCTTGAAAACCACCACAGGGCTGTAGACGATGCACAGGCTACGGCATATATTTACCTCAAAATGGTAAAAATGCTTGAAGAAAGAGATATATTTGACTTGGATAAGTTAAATGAGGCAGGAAAACTAGATGATGAGGCGATAAAAAAGCTTCATCAGTATCACTGTATAATTCTTGCGTCAAGCGAGCAGGGAAGAATAAATCTTTACAGGCTTATTTCGGCATCGCATCTTCAGTATTTCAGCCGTTTTCCTAAGATTCCCAAAAGCCTTGTAAACAAATACAGGGAAGGACTTATTATAGGAAGTGCATGTGAGGCTGGGGAACTTTTCCGAGCTATGGTAAACGGCCGTTCCGAGGCTGAGATTGCAAGAATAGTATCGTTTTATGACTATCTTGAAGTACAGCCTATTGGCAATAACCGTTTTATGATAGAAAAAGATGATTATTATGTAAAAAATGAAGAAGATTTAAGAGATTTAAACAGAAGAATAATTGCACTCGGTGAGAAGTTCTCAAAACCGGTTGTGGCTACATGTGATGTGCATTTTCTTAATCCGGAAGATGAAATTTACAGGCGTATAATTATGGCTGGCAAGGGCTTTGATGACGCAGACAACCAGGCTCCGCTTTATCTTCATACAACAGAAGAGATGCTGCATGAGTTTGATTATCTCGGAAGCGACAAGGCATACGAAATTGTTGTTGAAAATACAAATAAAATTCTTAATATGTGTGAAGATATAATTCCGGTTCGTCCTGATAAAAGACCTCCGGTAATTGAAAATTCTGACCAGATGTTAAGAACGATATGTGAAAACAGGGCGTTGGAGCTTTACGGCAACCCTCTGCCTGAAATAGTAAAAGAGCGTCTTGACAGAGAGCTTAATTCAATTATCAGTAATGGATATTCTGTTATGTATATAATTGCACAGAAGCTCGTATGGAAATCAAATGATGACGGATATCTTGTTGGCTCGAGAGGTTCTGTTGGTTCATCATTTGCGGCTACGATGGCCGGTATCACGGAAGTAAATCCGTTAAGTCCTCATTATCTGTGCCCAAAATGCTACTATAACGAATTTGATTCGGAAGACGTTAAGAAATTTGCTGGCGGTGCTGGCTGTGACATGCCTGATAAAATATGTCCGAGGTGTGGACACAAACTTAACAAAATGGGATTTGACATTCCGTTTGAGACATTCCTTGGATTCAAAGGGAATAAAGAGCCTGATATCGACCTTAACTTTTCCAATGAATACCAGAGTAAGGCACATTCGTTTACCGAGGTTATTTTTGGAAAAGGGCAGACATTTAAAGCGGGAACAATCGGTACGGTTGCCGAAAAAACTGCATACGGATATGTTTTTAACTATTTTAAGGATAAATCCGAAAAAGAGGGCAGGCCAATCGTAAAAAGAAGATGTGAAATAGAGCGTATTGCCGAGGGCTGCGTGGATATACGAAGAACAACAGGACAGCACCCGGGAGGAATTGTAGTTCTGCCTATCGGTGACGAAATTCACTCGTTTACGCCAGTACAGCACCCTGCAAACGACTGTACAACAAGTATTGTAACGACACATTTCGATTACCACAGTATCGACCATAACCTGTTAAAGCTCGATATTCTTGGACATCTCGACCCTACAATGATTAGGATGTTACAGGATCTGACGGGAATTGACCCGCTTGAAATTCCGCTTGACTCAAAAGAGGTAATGTCACTTTTTAAAGATACAAGTGCACTTGGAATAACGCCTGCTGATATAGGCGGCTGTAAGCTTGGTGCATTGGGAATTCCGGAATTTGGTACTGATTTTGCCATGCAGATGCTTATCGATACGAAACCACAGTATTTTTCTGATCTGGTTCGTATTGCAGGACTTTCACATGGTACAGACGTGTGGCTTGGAAATGCACAGGTGCTCTTAAAGGAAGGAAAAGCTACAATTTCAACGGCAATCTGTACAAGAGATGATATTATGATTTATCTTATTCAGAAAGGCATTGAGAGTGAGACGGCATTTACAATAATGGAAAAAGTCCGTAAGGGTAAAGGTCTTACAGAGGAGCAGGAGACTATAATGCGTGAGCATGATGTTCCAGACTGGTATATATGGTCATGTAAAAAGATTAAATATATGTTCCCTAAGGCACATGCTGCTGCCTATGTTATGATGGCATGGCGTGTCGCATACTGCAAGGTATTCTATCCGCTTGCCTATTACTGTGCATATTTCAGTATCAGAGCCAATGCGTTTGATTACGAAAAAATGGCAATGGGACGCGATAAGCTGGAATATTTTATAGATGATTATAAAAATAAGAAATCGCTCGGAACGATAACAAATACCGAGGAAGATGAGTTAAAAGATATGAGAATTGTCCAGGAAATGTATGCAAGAGGCTACGATTTCATGCCGATTGACATATATAAGGCAAAGGCGAGAAGTTTTCAGATTATCGATGGAAAGATTATGCCGTCGTTTAAAGTCATAGACAAGGTTGGTGAAGTTGCCGGGGAAGGAATTGAGATTGCAGCAAGAGCCGGGGAATTTCTTTCAAAAGATGATTTGAGGGCAAGAGCAAAAGTCGGACAGACGGTAATAGATAAGTTAAATGATTTGGGACTACTGGGGAGTATGGCGGATAGCAATCAGTTGTCGCTTTTCGATTTCTAAAATAAGAAAATGTGTAATATATTGAAAAGAACTATTGCTTTTTATATTTTTTTTAGTTAATATGTTATCGTTTGAAAAAACGTTTTTGAAGGGAGTAAATATTTTTATATGTTAAAAAAATATCTTATAGTTTTTTTTGTTTCAATGGTTCCTCTTGTTGAATTAAGAGGTGCGATTCCTATATCACAGGGATTCCAGCTGCCTCTTCTTCAGTCATATATCATAAGTGTAATAGGAAATATGCTTCCGGTTCCTGTTATATATCTTTTTGCAAGAAAAGTCCTTGAGTGGGGAGCTGATAAGAAATATATCGGTAAGTTCTTTACTTTCTGTATTGAAAAAGGTCACAAGGGTGGTGCAAAGCTAAAGGAAAAGGCCGGCAGCGGTCTGTTTGTAGCACTTATGCTTTTTGTAGGCGTTCCTATTCCGGGAACGGGAGCATGGACGGGAACACTTGCAGCAAGTTTCCTTGATATGGGATTTAAGAAGAGTGTAATAGCTGTTTTACTTGGAGTTCTTATGGCAGGAATAATTATGGGACTTGTAAGTGCAGGTGTATTTACAGCAATTTTCAGTTTCTTATAGAATATAACCCATTAGAATGTAATACATTATTTGATTTAAAATATAATCAGCCGGTGTTTTATGAAAATTTAACTGCCGGCTGATTGTATTTATAAAAGTACAAAAAAAACAAAAAAAGTGCTTGCATTATTATAAAAATATGGTATTATAAGAAAGTAATTGCTACGGCTTATTGGTCAAGCGGTTAAGACGCCGCCCTCTCACGGCGGAAACAGGGGTTCGATTCCCCTATAAGCTATTGTGTATATTTGTTTTGGAAGAGTGGGCTTATGTCCACTCTTTCGTTTTTGCCCTGGAATTAAAACAGGCAGAAGCAAATACACTACATACAACTAAATAGAAAGACAGGTGATGAATGAATGGGCAGAAGCGAAAGCTATGAGGCAAAAACTGAGCAGTTGATTCAGCCTTTAATTGATGCAAACAATTTTGAACTGGTTGATGTCGAATTTGTAAAAGAGGGCAGTGACTGGTATTTAAGAGTTTACATCGACAAGGATGGTGGAATTACAGTTGATGACTGTGAACTTATAAGCAGGGCATTTAACGAGATACTTGACAGAGAAGATTATATTTCAGAACAGTATATTTTTGAGGTCAGTTCGCCGGGACTTATGAGACCATTAAAGAAAGAAAAAGATTATAAGAGAAGCGTTGGAAAACTGATAGACATAAAGCTTTATAAACCGGTTGATAAGTGTAAGGAATTTACAGGAGTTCTTGATTCTTACGACAAGGATACGGTTACTATAAAGATGGATGATGATACACAAAAAACATTTGACAGAAGCAATCTTGCCATGATAAGACTTGCATTTTGTGAATAAGTTTGCCTGAGGCACAAGGAGGAAATAATGAGTAAAGAATTAATTACAGCACTTAATGCGTTGGAAAAAGAAAATGGTATCAGTAAGGAAGTTATGCTTGATACAATTGAGAAGTCCCTTAAAGATGAGTTTAAGAACCAGTTTAATACAATTGAAAACTGTGAAGTTGTTCTTGACAGAATTACAGGTGATTTCCATATCTATGCCAACAGAACAGTTGTTGATACAGTTACACCGGCGGAAGAGATGGAAGAAAACCGCGGCAAGAAAGAAGCTGAAAAGTTTGTATATGGCAAGGAAATTTCATATGCAGATGCTAAGAAGATTAAGCCTGACTGCCAGATTGGTGATGTATTAAGAGTTGAGATTAAGTCAGAAGAATTTTCAAGAAGAGCTGCTAAGAGTGCTAAAGGAACTATCGTTCAGAAAATCCGTGAAGAAGAAAAGAATGCTATTTATAATGAATATCATTCAAAAGAACATGAGATTATAACAGGTATTGTTCAGAGAATTGATGATAAGGGAAATATTCTTGTTGATATTGGCAGAACACAGACAACATTAAAGAAAAATGAATGTGTTAAAGGTGAGAATTACCAGAGAGGAGACAGAATCAAACTTTATGTTCTTGAAGTTTCTAATGGTAATAAGAATAACAATAACGACCCTAAGGCTGACAAAGAAAAGTCTGGTCCGCTCGTAATACGTGTTTCAAGAAAGACACCTTACCTTGTAAAGAGACTTTTTGAGGAAGAAGTTGCAGAGATTAAAGACGGTGTTGTTAAGATTGTAAGCATCGCAAGAGAAGAAGGCTCAAGAACAAAGATTTCTGTTAAGGCAGAAGTTCCTAATGTTGATCCTGTAGGTGCATGTGTAGGTATTAACGGTGCAAGAGTTAAGGCTATTGTAAACGAACTCGGCAACGAGCAGATTGATATTATTGAATGGGATGAGAATCCTGCACAGTATATCGTTAATGCTTTAAGTCCTGCAAAAGTTGTATCTATATCAGCATGTGATGATGAAAATGGCAAGAAGGCTACAGTTGTTGTTTCAGATCAGCAGCTTTCGCTTGCAATCGGCAAGGCCGGACAGAATGTAAGACTTGCAGCAAAGCTTACAGGCTATGGCATTGATATCAAGAGCGAATCACAGATTGAAGATAGTGCAAAGCCAGAATCAGATGATGAGACAGATATAGATGATGATATGCTTGTATTTTCAGAAGATACAGATACACAGGCTGAGACTGACGCTGACGAAGTGAACGAATAATATAGACATAATCTTTAAAACCGGGAGTGATGAAATTGGGCACAACAAAGAAAATTCCACAAAGACAATGTGTCGGCTGTCGTATGATGAAGAATAAGAAAGAACTTATACGCATTTTAAAGACAGATGAAGGAATTATAATTGATGATACAGGCAAGAAAAATGGCAGAGGTGCATATATATGTCCTAATGCACAATGTTTAAAGAAAGCGATAGAAAATAAAGGTCTTGAGCGTTCTTTTAAAATGCCTGTTGATAAGGAAGTGTATGATAATTTGAAAGGAGTATTTGAGAATATTGAAGCAGGATAAAACATTGCTGATGCTGGGACTGGCACAGCGTGCGGGAAAAGTTGCCAGCGGTGAATTTTCAACTGAAAAGGCAGTGAAATCTAAAAAGGCATTTCTTGTCGTAGTTGCATCAGATGCTTCAGACAATACAAAGAAAATGTTTTCAGATATGTGCACTTTCTATAAAGTTCCAATTGCATTTTACAGTGATAAAGTTTCACTTGGTCATGCAATTGGAAAAGAGTTTCGTGCATCACTGGCAGTTTTGGATGAAGGTTTTGGAAAGCAGATACAAAAACACTTGGAAATTGGTATGGAATAATGCAGATGTTAAATTAAGAACATTGTGTTATTCGGAAAAGAGGTTAAATGGCTAATATGAGAGTTTATGAGTTGGCAAAGGAATTAAATATAACGACAAAAGATATTGCGGATTTGCTTGACAACAATAATAAAACATATAAGACAATGAGTGGTCTTAATGATGATGAAGTTGCAAAAGTCCGTGGAAAGTTCGGACATAAGAGTGGTGCGGCAGGCAATGCATCAAAACCAAAGAATGAAAAGGCAAATGAGGCAAAGATGACAGAAAACAATACACCAAAGAAAGATATAACAAAAGAACCTGTAAAGGATACAGCAGATAAGAAGTCACATGTTTCTGAGCTGTATTTTCCACAGAACAGTTCTAAGGGTGGAAAAGATAATAAGAATGTAAAGAATGATAATTCTGGTGCAAACCGTGGCAATGCACAAAAGAATGGTAATTCAGACAATAGAAATTCACGTAATGATAACCGTCCAAACCAGAATGGTGACAGAAATGGAGACAACAGAGGTTTCCGTAATAATGATAACCGTGGCGACAGAAACGGAAATAACAGGAATTTCCGTAATAATGACAACCGTGGTGACAGAAACGGAAATAACAGGAATTTCCGTAATAATGACGGACGTCCAAACCAGAATGGTGACAGAAACGGAAATAACAGAAATTTCCGCAATAATGACAACCGTGGCGACAGAAACACAGATAATAGAAACGGAGACAACAGAGGTTTCCGTAATAATGATAACCGTGGTGACAGAAACGGGGATAACAGAGGCTTCCGTAATAATGATAACCGTTCAAACCAGAGTGGTGACAGAAATAATAACCGTCAGGGTGGATTTTCAAATCAGGGCAGAAGAAATGACAGAAGAGATTCGGCACCTAAGGATGATTTCCTTTTTGAGACAAAGCCTGATTCAAGAAGACCTGATTCAAGAAAAGATAATCATAAAAATGACCGCAAGAAAGATGTGGAAGTTAAAGAAAATCTTAAATTTGCAAACAGCCAGTTAAAGAAGAATGTCAAGAAAGAAGAAAAAGAAGAAGATACAATCAAACAGCTTGTTCTTCCGGACAGCCTCACAATCAAGGAACTTGCAGATAAGATGAAAGTACAGCCTTCAGTAGTTGTAAAGAAATTATTTATGCAGGGCAAAGTTGTAACTATCAATCAGGAGATTGATTATGATACAGCTGAGGAAATTGCACTTGAATTTAACTGTATCTGTGAGCATGAAGTTAAGGTCGATGTGATTGCAGAACTCCTCAAAGAGGATGAGGAACCGGAAGAAAAGATGGTTCCAAGACCACCTGTTGTATGTGTAATGGGTCATGTCGACCATGGTAAGACATCTCTTCTTGATGCAATCCGTGAGACACATGTTACAGATAAAGAATTCGGTGGTATCACACAGAAAATCGGTGCTTATACTGTAGATGTAAACGGTCAGTCAATAACATTTCTTGATACACCTGGTCATGAGGCATTTACAGCTATGAGAATGCGTGGTGCACAGGCAACAGATATTGCTATTCTTGTAGTAGCAGCAGATGATGGTGTTATGCCACAGACAATAGAGGCTATTAACCATGCAAAGGCAGCTGATGTTGAAATTATCGTAGCAGTAAATAAGATTGATAAGCCTAATGCAAATGTTGAAAAAGTTAAGCAGGAACTTACAGAATACGGTCTTATTGCAGAAGACTGGGGCGGTTCTACAATATTTGTACCTGTATCAGCACATACTAAGGAAGGTATTGATGAACTTCTCGAGATGATTCTTCTTACAGCAGAGGTGCATGAGCTTAAAGCTAATCCTGACAGAAATGCAAGAGGTATTGTTATCGAGGCAGAGCTTGACAGAGGCCGTGGCCCTGTGGCAACAATTCTTGTACAGAAAGGTACTCTTCATGTAGGCGATAATGTGGCAGCAGGTGCAAGTTATGGTAAAATCAGAGCTATGATTGATGATAAGGGACGCCGTGTCAAAGAAGCTGGTCCTTCAACTCCTGTTGAGATTCTTGGTCTTAATGATGTGCCTAATGCAGGTGAAATAATTATGGCTATGGATACCGATAAAGAGGCAAGAAATGTTGCAGAGACATTTATAAGTGAAGGCAAGAAGAAGCTTCTTGACGATACAAAGCATAAAGTTTCACTTGATGCATTATTTGAGCAGATTCAGGCAGGTAATGTAAAAGAGCTTGGTCTTATTATCAAGGCTGATGTACAGGGCTCAGTTGAAGCTGTTAAGCAGAGTCTTGTTAAGCTTTCAAATGATGAAGTTGTAGTTAAGGTAATCCATGGCGGTGTAGGTAATATCAACGAATCCGATGTTGTTCTTGCATCAGCTTCAAATGCAATTATTATCGGATTTAATGTAAAACCTGATAATCAGGCCAGAATCGTTGCTGAAAGAGAAAAAGTCGATATGAGACTTTATACTGTAATCTACAATGCTATTGAAGATGTAGAAGCTGCATTAAAGGGTATGCTTGAACCGATTTATGAAGAAAAAGTAATTGGTCAGGTCGAAATCCGTCAGATATTCAAGGCTTCAGGAATCGGTAATATCGCAGGATGTCTCGTTACAGAAGGTCGTGTTACAAGGGATTCAAAAGTACGTCTTACAAGAGATAAAGAGCAGATTTATGAAGGACCTCTTGCATCACTGAAACATTTTAAGGATGAAGTAAAAGAGGTTAAGGCAGGTACTGAATGTGGTATTGTATTAGAAAACTTCAATGACATTCAGGAAGGCGATAAGTTAGAAGCATATATCATGGTTGAAGTTCCAAGATAGGAGTTAGAGAGTTTATGCGTAAAAACAGCGTAAAAAATACCCGCATTAACGGTGAGGTTTTAAAAGAATTAAGCAATATTATACGCAGTGAAATTAAGGACCCAAGAATCAACCCGATGACATCAGTTGTCGCGGTTGAAGTTGCTCCTGATTTAAAAACATGCAAAGCATATATCAGTGTGCTGGGGGATGAGATTTCACAGCAGGATACAATAAAAGGTCTTAAAAGTGCTGAGGGTTATATCAGAAGACAGCTCGCAAAAAATATTAATTTGAGAAATACTCCGGAGATTACATTTTTACTGGACCAGTCAATTGAATACGGAGTAAATATGTCTAAGCTGATAGACGAGGTTACTAAAAAAGACAGAGAAAATGACAGAGAGAATGGTGACTTATGATATTAAGTGATATTTTAAAAGATGTTAAAAGTGTCGGAATTACAGGTCATATAAGACCTGATGGTGACTGCACTGGCTCTGTTCTTGCATTATATAATTACATTCTGGAGAATATGCCTGAAATAGACGTTGATTTATATCTCGAACAGCCGGGCAGTGAGTTTTACTATCTTAAAAATATTGACAAAATAAAAAATACACCTGAAGATAAGAAATATGATGTGTTTTTTGTCCTTGACTGCAGCAGTCTTGACAGAATAGAACCATTTATAAGCTGTTTTAACAATGCATCCAAGACAGTGTGCATTGACCACCATGTCAGCAATACAGGATTTACAGATTTGAGTAAAATTGAACCACAGGCAAGTTCAGCATGTGAAGTTTTATATGGTACTATGGATGCTGATAAAATCAGCCGTAATGTGGCAGAATGTATTTATACAGGAATTATTCATGATACAGGTGTATTTAAATACAGCTGTACATCAAAGAAGACAATGGAAATTGCCGGCGAGATGATGGAAAAAGGAATTGATTATTCCGATATTATAGATAATACATTTTACAAGAAAACATATGTCCAGAATCAGATTCTTGGAAGGGCACTTCTTGAAAGTGTATTGTTTTATGATGGAAAATGTATATTTACTACTGTCACAATGGATGAGATGGAATTTTATGGCGTTACAGGCAGAGAACTTGGAGGCATAGTTGAACAGCTTCGTCTTACAGATGGCGTTGAGGTTGCGATATTCCTTTATCAGACAGGTGAAGAAGAATATAAAGTAAGTCTTCGCTCAAAGAAAAAAATCGATGTTGCAGCAATTGCAACACAGTTTGGCGGCGGCGGACATGTGCGTGCCGCCGGATATACTGCAAAAGGTTCGGTATACCAGATAATAAACAGTATAGGCGAATTGATTGAAAAGCAGTACAATGCAATGTGAATTAGCATATAAAGGGGATTTATGGACGGTATTATAAACGTATATAAGGAGCCTGGTTTTACATCACATGATGTAGTTGCAAAACTGCGTGGCATTCTTCATATGAAAAAAATCGGTCATACAGGTACGCTTGACCCGGATGCACAGGGAGTTCTGCCTGTGTGTCTTGGGAAAGCAACAAAATTATGCGGCATGATTACCGATTGGGGAAAAACTTATGAGGCGGTTATGCTGCTTGGAAAAACAACAGATACTCAGGACATATCAGGCTCTGTTTTATCTGTCAGTGAAGTAAATGCTGATGAGAGAAAAATTATTGACGTGATTATATCATTTGTCGGAGGATATGAACAGGTTCCACCTATGTATTCGGCATTAAAGCATAATGGCAAGAAACTTTATGAGCTTGCCAGACAGGGAATTGAAGTTGAAAGAAAATCGCGTCATGTTGATATCGGATTTATAAAGATTAATGAAATGAATCTGAATGATGATGAAAAGACAGTCACATTTACAGTTGCATGTTCAAAAGGAACATATATAAGAACTCTTATTGATGACATTGGAAAAAAACTGGGCTGCGGTGCATGCATGCAAAGTCTTAAAAGGACAAGAGTCGGACAGTTTGAAATTGATGACAGTCTTACATTAAATCAGATTTCGGCACTTTTACTAAAAGGTGAACTTGGAGAATATATAATTGCAGCTGATGATGTGTTTGATTATCCAAAACTTTCAGTTGATTCAGAATATAATAAACTGCTGTATAACGGTAATAAGCTGCCGGTTGATGCAGTACGTGAAGTTGAGCGTACACTGACACAACAGGCAGAACAAAAATATCGTATATATGATGAAAATGGTATTTTTATAGGAATTTATGAATACATTGATTCTATGCTTGTACCTGAAAAAATATTTTACAGTGGTGAGCATGATGAAATGTGAGGTGGCTCGGATGAAGTATATTCATGGCACAGAGGATTTTACACTTGACAAAGATTCAGCAGTTACGCTTGGCAAATTTGATGGTGTCCATATGGGACACCAGAAGCTTATATCAATTGTAGAAGAAAAAGCAAAACAAAATAATATATTGGCAGCGGCATTTACATTTGACAGAATTCCGTTAAGTATCTGTCCGCAAAGACAGCAGCATTTTATAACGACAAACAGTGAACGTCGTGCATTTATGGAGAGTCTTGGAATTAATGCCCTTATTGAGTATCCGTTTACTGAAAAACTTATGAATACGGATGCCGGGGAATTTATTGAAGATATAATAATAAGAAAACTGCGTGCGAAAGTAGTGGTTGTAGGAACTGATTATCACTTCGGCAAAGGCAGGAGTGGTGATGCAGATATGCTTGTAAAATGTGGTTCTGAATATGGTTTTGAGACGATTGTCGTTGAAAAAGAAAAATATCAGGACAAAGAGATAAGCAGTACATACGTAAGAGAAGAACTGGTGCTTGGACATATGGAAACTGTTAATGTTCTAATGGGAAGACCATATTCTATTGAAGGAATAGTGTGTCCGGGTAATCAGTTTGGAAGAAAAATTAAGATTCCTACTATGAATATTTATCCGCAGGAAAGCAAGCTTCTGCCGCCAAATGGTGTCTATGCATCAATAACACAGATAGACGGAAAAGAATATGGCGGTGTGACTAATATAGGAACAAAGCCGACGGTGAGTACAGACCAGGTTATTGGAGTTGAGACTAATCTGTTTGATTATGAAGAAGATGCATACGGAAAGCATATTAAAGTAAAACTGCTTCATTTTATACGTCCGGAGATGAAATTTGAGTCAATAGAGGCTCTTTCAAAACAGATGGAAAGTGATGCACAGTTTTCAAAAAGCATGCTGATGCTATAATAAATGCTTGCAATTATGATTTTTTTATGATATAGTAGCAAGGTATGTGAGCCGTTATTCAGTTTCAGGACACTCCGACCTGATTCTTAGTAACAGGCGGTTATATTAAGGAGGATTTAAAGATGATATCTAAAGAAAAGAAAACAGAGATTATTGCAGCATACGGAAGAAAGCCTGGCGATACAGGTTCTCCAGAAGTTCAGATTGCTATTCTTACAGAAAGAATTGCTGAGCTTACAGAGCATTTAAAGACTAATCAGAAAGACCATCATTCAAGAAGAGGTCTTTTAAAGATGGTTGGTAAGAGAAGAGCTCTTCTCGAGTATTTAAAGAAGACAGATATCGAAAGTTACAGAAATCTGATTGCTCGTCTTGGCATCAGAAAGTAATTTCATTGGGCGGAGTGTATTTCTCCGCCCTTTTTACGTTGGCTATTGACCGGGGTGGATATTTTTATATGATAATCCGGCAGCTGGCGTAATAATTTAAAAAGATTGAAGTGATTAGCCGAGACTGCTGAAAAATACATTATAATAATAGTGCTTTTTTCAGTTGTTTCGGGCACTTCATCTTGTTGAAGACAATCGGATATACCGGCGGTGCAGGTTATGTCTGGTGAAAGATAATGATTATTGGCACCGCAGAAATGAGGAAAAGATGTATAAACAGTTTACTATGGAACTGGCCGGCAGAACTCTCCGTGTTGATATCGGAAGAGTGTGTGCACAGGCAAATGGTGCAGCATTAATGCATTATGGCGATACAGTTGTTCTTTCAACAGCAACTGCTTCAAAAGAGCCTAGAGAGGGAATTGATTTCTTCCCATTAAGTGTTGAATATGAAGAGAAGATGTATGCAGTAGGAAAGATTCCTGGCGGATTTAATAAGCGTGAAGGAAAGGCAAGTGAAAATGCTATTCTTACATCACGTGTTATCGACAGACCTATGAGACCATTATTCCCTAAGGATTACAGAAATGATGTTACATTAAATAATATGGTTATGTCAGTTGATACAGAGTGCCGTCCTGAGCTTCTTGCTATGCTTGGTTCATCAATTGCAACATGTATTTCTGATATTCCATTTGATGGTCCATGTGCAACTACACAGATTGGTCTTGTTGATGGTGAATTTATTATCAATCCGTCACAGTCACAGTGGCAGGATGGTGACCTTCAGCTTACTGTAGCATCTACAAAGCAGAAAGTTATCATGATTGAAGCTGGTGCAAATGAGATTCCGGAAGCAAAGATGATTGAAGCTATATATATGGCTCATGATATCAATCAGACAATTATTGAATTTATCGATAAAATAGTTGCAGAAGTAGGTAAAGAAAAGCATACATATGTAAGCTGTGCTGTTCCTGCTGAAATGTTTGAGGCAATGAAAAAGATTGTTACTCCAGAACAGATGGAGGAAGCAGTATTTACTGATGATAAGCAGACAAGAGAGAAAAATATTGATGAAGTGACAGAAAAGATGGCAGAAGCTTTTGCTGATAATGAAGAATGGCTTGCAGTTCTTGGTGAAGCCGTTTATCAGTACCAGAAGAAGACTGTACGTAAGATGATCCTCAAAGACCATAAGAGACCAGATGGACGTGCTATCAACCAGATTCGTCCATTGTCAGCAGAGGTTGACCTTATTCCTAGAGTTCATGGTTCTGCTATGTTTACAAGAGGACAGACACAGATTTGTGATGTGGTAACACTTGCACCATTATCAGAAGCACAGAAGGTAGATGGTCTTGATGATAATGTTACAACAAAGAGATATATTCACCAGTACAACTTCCCATCATACTCTGTTGGTGAGACAAAGCCATCAAGAGGTCCGGGACGTCGTGAAATCGGACATGGTGCATTGGCAGAAAAGGCACTTGTACCTGTTCTTCCATCAGAAGAAGAATTCCCATATGCAATCCGTGCTGTATCCGAGACATTTGAATCAAATGGTTCTACATCAATGGCTTCAACTTGTGCGTCATGCATGTCACTTATGGCAGCTGGTGTTCCTATTAAGAGAATGGTTGCTGGTATTTCGTGTGGACTTGTTACAGGTGATACAGATGATGATTATATCGTTCTTACAGATATTCAGGGACTTGAAGATTTCTTTGGTGATATGGACTTTAAGGTAACAGGTACTACAGAGGGTATTACAGCAATCCAGATGGATATTAAGATTCACGGTCTTACAAGACCTATTGTTGAAGAGGCTATCGCAAGAACAAGAGAAGCCAGACTTTTCATTATGGATACATGTATGAAGCCTGCAATTGCTGAACCTAGAAAGACAGTTGGTGAATATGCACCTAAGATTATCCAGACAACTATTGATCCTGCAAAGATTGGTGAAGTAGTTGGACAGCGTGGTAAGACAATCAATGCAATTATTGATGAGTGCGGTGTTAAGATTGATATCACAGATGATGGTTTCGTATCTGTATGCGGACTTGACCAGGCTGGCATGGATCAGGCTATGAAGTATATCAAGACAATCGTAAACGACTTCGTCGAAGGTGAAATTTACGAAGGTAAAGTAGTAAGTATTAAAGAATTCGGTGCATTTATCGAATTCGCACCTGGCAAGGAAGGAATGGTTCACATTTCTAAGGTGGCAAATGAAAGAATTGAACATGTTGAAGATGTTCTTACACTAGGTGATCATGTTAAATGTAAATGTATGGGCAAGGATAAGATGGGAAGAATCAGCTTCTCAATCAAGGATGCTCAGTAAGGAGGATTGAAATGATAGATAATAATTGTGCTTATTGTGTAGAAGGCGATTTGGTCGCTAAGTTCGGTATTAAGATTTGCGAGCTTGAAACTTCAAAGGTATACCTTTTCAAGGAGCAGAGCCATCCTGGAAGATGTATTGTTGCCCATAAGAAGCATGTAGGTGATATGAATGAGCTCACAGCAGAAGAAAGAGCTGCATATTTTGAGGATGTTGCAAGAGTTGCAAGAGCAATTATGGCTGCATTTCATCCGGATAAAGTAAATTATGGTGCATATGGTGATACAGGTCATCATCTTCATTTCCATCTTTGCCCTAAGTACAAAGATGAATTTGAATGGGGTGGTGTATTCCTTATGAATCCTGATAAGAAGTATCTTTCAGACGAAGAATATGCTGATATGATTGCAAAGATTAAGGCTAATCTTTAATTAAAAATTTTTTATAATAATGCTTGCATACCTGTGATATATTTGATATAAGTATATTACAGGTATGCTTTTTATATAGAGAGATTTGGAGAATAAAAGTATGTATGAAGAGACAAAATGCAGCAGACTACGGTTGCAGCCACGGCGGGACTTGGAGGCATGTTTGTAGGGGCAGAAAAAGGTGCGATGTTAGGTGTTGTATTAGGTCCTGTGGGGGCAGTCATCGGCGGTTTTGTCGGAGGAACGCTGGGGTATATGGCAGGTTCCAAAATCGGAGAGACAGTTGTAAAGACAATGCAGAAAGTACGTGATAAGGTTTGTGACGCAGTAGGCGAATTGTGGGAAACCGGAAGAGAATTTATCGGAAATGCGGTTGAAACCGTCAGAGATAAAATAAGCGAAATAGGAGATTTTCTGTTCGGATGGCTTTAAACAGTAAATATGGGAAGTGTTAAAACACTTCCCATAATATTTTTATATCAAATTAAATTTTTATCTTGAGACTTCGTTTCCACTTGCTGAAAATGCAAGCTTCATAACTTCGTCAACAGTTACAAGGTTGAAATCACCGCTTACTGTATGCTTTAAGCAGCTTGCTGCATTTGCAAATTCGACGGTTTTCTGAGGATCAAAGTTGTTGATTATACTATATATGATTCCGGCACAATAAGCGTCACCGGCACCGATATAATCGAGAATATTCATAAAATATTCTTTACTGTAATAAGCTTTGCCCTCTGTATAAATCATAGACTGGAGCTTAAATGTTGTGATAGAAGTTTCTGTACGCCATACAGAAGCAACCATTTTAAATGGAAAACGTTTTGTAAGTTCTTCGGCAATGTATGCATTTTTTTCTTTATCAGACTTTGAGGCATCCATAGAAAAGATGCCTACGGCATCGTCTTCATTAGCAATACATATATCAACATAAGGGCATAATTCGCTCATTACTTTATTGGCTTTTTCACTTGACCATAGCTTGCTTCTGTAATTAAGGTCGCAGCTTATTGTAAGACCTTTTTCTTTAGCAGCTTTACACGCTGCAAGAGTAATTTTTGCCATATTATCACTTATGGCAGGTGTGATTCCTGAAAAATGGAACCATGTAGCATCTTTAAAAATCTTATCCCAGTCAAAATCAGATTCCTCAGCGAGAGCAATAGCAGAACCACTTCTGTTATAAATAACATTAGTAGGGCGCTGGCTTGTCTTTTTTTCAAGGAAATAGATACCAATCTGGTCGCCGCCGCGTACAATGCCACTGATATCAACTCCATACTGACGAAGGGAATTGACAGCACTCTGTCCAATTGAATGTTCAGGAAGTTTTGTTACAAAACCGCAGTCAACGCCAAAGTTGGCAAGTGATACAGCAGTGTTAGCTTCGCCGCCGCCATAAACAGCTTCAAATTCATGGCATTGTGTGAATCTTTCGTTATTTTCAGGTGAAAGTCTTAACATAATTTCACCAAAAGTAATAATCTTATTTTTCATTTTACATTTTCTCCATTCTCGTATAACTTACATTTGCTGAATTGAAAGTACTTTCAAAACATTATATCTATTGTATCACATCTTTTGGTAAAATCCACTATAAAATCTTATGTATTTGCAGCTTGTGCATTTAAATAATTTGGTGATAAAATAAGAGCATTGGAAATAAAGAAACACTGTATCGATTTTTATTAAAATTATATCTGTATTTTGGAAATGGAGTGATGTTTATGTATAATGAATTAACTGAAAATGATATAAAGAAAATGGAAAAGGAAATAGAATACAGAACACTTGTAGTAAGAAAAGAGGCTCTTGAAGATGTTAAGACAGCCAGGGCACATGGCGATTTGAGTGAAAATTTTGAGTATCATGCAGCAAAACGTGAGAAAAACAGAAATGAGAGCAGAATACGTTATCTTCAGAGAATGATAAAGACAGCAAAAATTATATCAGACGAGTCAGCTGATGATGAGGTTGGTGTTAATAATATAGTTGAATTATTTTATGAGGATGATGAAACTACTGAAAAAATCAAGCTTGTGACTACAGTAAGAGGAGATTCACTTGAGGGACTGATAAGCATTGAGTCGCCGCTTGGAAAGGCACTTCTTGGACATAAAGCTGGAGACCGTGTTTTAATAGAAGTAAATTCGAGTGTAAGTTATTATGTCAGAATCAAGTCAATAGAAAATTCAGATGACAGCAAAGATGAAATTCAGCCATATTGATTTTGATTATTTCTAATAAAAAAATATTAATGCTTGACATATTTGGAGTATTTTGATAATATCATGTTATAAAAATATATTTTTAATAATATTATTGAAGAGGTGATATGTACTGCTTGACAGTGAACAGCAAAGGGCGGTGGCACACTTTGAGGGACCTGCGATGATTCTTGCCGGTCCGGGAAGTGGTAAGACTACAGTTGTCACAAACAGAATACTCAATATGATTGACAATTGCAAAGTTAATCCTGAGAATATCCTTGTAATAACATTTACAAGGATGGCAGCACTCCAGATGAAAGAACGTTTTTTAAAACTGGCATCAGAATCAGATGTGCATGATAATGCAGAGTTATATGACGATGTGACATTTGGAACATTTCATTCTGTATTTTTTATGATGCTAAAGAATGCTGGAGAATATACAGGATATAATGTTATAACACAGAAAGCTCAGAGGGCTTTTATAAGAGAGCAGCTTTTATACTATAATATTCCGTTGCCGTCAGATGGTGAGATGGAAGATGACATATTAAATGATATTGCCAAAGCAAAGGGATGCAGCGAGTCTGCCAGATTTAATCCGATATCATGCGATAAAGATTTTTTTGAAAAAATATATAATGAGTACGAATTATTTATGAATCAGTACAAATATGTTGATTTTGAGGATATGATGATTCGTACATTACATATGTTAGAGAGTGACAAAGAGAGTCTTAACATATGGCAGGAAAAATATAAGTATATTATGGTTGATGAATTTCAGGATGTTTCACCGGTTCAGTTACGGCTGATTAATATGCTTGCACAAAAGAACCGCAACATATTTGTGGTAGGCGACGATGACCAGAGTATATATGGTTTCAGGGGAGCAAAGCCTGATGTGTGCCGTATGTTTACACAGATTTATAAAGAGGCAGAGATTTTCAGGCTGAATATGAATTACAGATGTTGTGAGACTATAGTTAATGCATCATTAAGTCTTATTAATCATAATAAGAACAGGTTTTATAAGAATCTGAAGGCGTTTAATAAAGGTGGTAATTCTGTGGAATATTATAATTTTAATGATATTTCAAAACAGGATGATTTTGTTACAGGATATGTATATAATAAAATTTATAATGATACCAGCAGTGATTCAGATGAAAGTATTGCCATACTGACAAGGACGAATGCTGAAGCCTCTGAATTTACGCGTAAGCTTCAAAAACATGGCCTTAATATATTGTACTGTGGGAATCAATCGGATTTTTTTGATAAGTGGGTTGTGAAGGATGTTATTGCATATTTACGGATATCGGTGGGAGATTACAGGAGACAGAACTTTATAAGAATAATTAACAAACCGCAAAGATATATAAGCAGGATGTATTTTACTGATGAAAATACCGGTTTTAACACGCTTGAAGATAATATCAGATGCAGAGGCAGCAAAGAAAATCTTGAAGAGATTATAAAGCTTCAATGCCATGTTAAGAACATGAATACAATGATACCGTTTGCAGCAGTTAATTATGTGAGAAAGGTAGTCGGTTATGATAGATATTTACATGAATATGCAAGCGAACGTGGTACAGATGTAAAGATATTTCTTGATATTATTGAGAAATTGCAAAACATTTCAAAGAGTTTTGATAATTTAAAGCAGTTCATAGAATATGTTGATAATGTATCGGAAGATAATGTCAATGATGCAGATGGTCTTGGAAAAGCTGATGAATCAAAGACACATTTATGCAGTGTATCTACGATGCACAGGGCAAAAGGACTCGAATTTGATACCGTTATAATAGTGAGTGCCAATGAGAAAAATATACCATATTGCAAGGCTGTGTCTTTAGAGCAGCTTGAAGAGGAACGCAGGCTTTTTTATGTTGCACTGACCAGAGCAAAAAAGAAACTTATTATATGTTCGGTGCAAAAGCAGTATAACAGGAAAATGCAGTCCTCACGTTTTATAAGAGAACTGCATCTTTAAATTGATTTTTGTGGGATTATTCTTCGTTTTCGGCATCTTCTTCGGCATATAGTTCTTCGTATTCCATAGCATCAAGTTCTTCGTCAAATGCGTCAGCAACAGTTTCGTATTCTTCATCTGATTCGATGTTTTCAAGAACCGGTTCACCATTGTCTTTTTCTGTATATCTGTAAAGATACACTTCATCGTTGCTGGCAGCTTCACCTTCAAGAGGAAGAAGTGCTATATAGTTATTATCTCCGGCAGGAAATATTCTTACTATGGCACATTCACATTCTGTGCCATCATCTAAAGATAATGTAACAGTAGAATATTCATTTGCATTGTTATCAGCCATTACTAACCTCCATATAAATAGTTTTTCTTAATAAAACTTTAGCAGAATAATTGTATTATTGCAATATGAGTTAACAAAACTTAATGAAATTTCAAAAAAACTTGCATATGTGATGAAAAAGGTGTATATTAATTACAGGATTAAGAGAGTCAAAGGAGACAATTTTGGAATGTTTTTCCAGAATTGTCTTTTTTCTCTTTAGAGGGAAAATATATGAAAGTTGGGAATGTGTTATGGATAAGATTGATAAGAAACTGATTACATTATTACAGCAGGATGCAAGAATGCCTTTGAAGGCACTGGCAGAGAATGTTTTTTTGTCATCTCCGGCAGTATCTGCAAGAATTGAAAGGCTTGAAAAAGAGCAGATTATAGAGGGATATGAGGTCAAAGTCAACAAGTTAAAACTTGGGTATCATATTACAGCTTTTATAAATCTTGAAGTTGCACCTGTCCAGAAACCGGATTTCTATCCATTCATCAAGTCGTGTCATAATGTTGTAGAATGTAACTGCGTTACAGGAAATTATTCAATGTTACTTAAAGTTGTATTTCCTAGTACAATGGAGCTTGATACATTTATAGGACAACTCCAGAAGTTTGGAAGAACGAGTACACAGATTGTGTTTTCAACACCGGTTGAACCAAGAGGAATAGATGTCAATGTAGAACTTCCTGTTAATGATTAATTATGTATTTAAATGACATTTTAATATTAAAAAAGTATAAAATAGCACTGATACGTTGTTTGTCAGTGCTGTTTTTGTTAATATATATATAGTTAAATGAAAAGGTTTTGGAAAAACAAGGAGGACAAATCCTCTGCTCCCCGGAGTGGTCGCATTTTTCCTTCGGAAAAACAAGGAGGACAAATCCTCTCCTCATCAAGGGATTCGGATTTTTCCTTCGGAAAAACAAGGAGGATATAGATGGAATTTCAGAGTAAAGCAGTACAGATGAAAGAAAACGTAAGTAAAGTTATTGTTGGAAAGGGAAATGTTACAGATTTAATTCTTACAGCATTGATTGCAGGAGGACATGTTCTCCTTGAGGATGTTCCGGGAACAGGTAAGACTATGATTGCAAAGTCATTTGCAAAATCAATAGATGCTGAATTTGCAAGAATTCAGTTTACACCTGATCTGCTTCCGTCAGATATTACCGGTATTAATTATTATAATCAGAAGCAGGGTGAATTTGTTTTCAGAAAAGGACCGGTATTTTCTAATATTCTTCTTGCTGATGAGATTAACAGGGCTACTCCACGTACACAGTCAGCCTTACTTGAATGTATGGAAGAACATCAGGTGACGGTAGATGGTGAAACAAGAAAACTTGGATTTCCATTTATCGTAATTGCAACACAGAATCCGATAGAAACAGCAGGAACATATCAGCTTCCGGAAGCACAGCTTGACAGATTTTTGTTACAGATTTCAATGGGTTATCCTAAGCAGAATGAAGAACTTGAAATTATAAAAAGATTTATGACAGATAGTCCGCTTGAGAGCCTGTCAGCAGTATGTAATGCAGATGACGTAAAAGGCATGGTTAAAGAAGCAGAAGGCGTGCATGTTGATGAGGCGATTATGAATTATATTGTTGATATTGCTGATAAGACAAGAAATAATATAAATATTGCGATTGGTGTAAGCACAAGGGGTGTTATTAATATGGTGAAAGCTGTAAGAGCATACGCATATATCAACGGAAGAAATTATGTAGTTCCTGAAGATGTGTACAATCTTGCGATTCCTGTATTTGCACACAGAATTTTACTTTCTCGAGGAATATCGGACTCAGCACACAGAGAAGATGTTATGAGGGAAGTTATCGGACAGTGCAAGGTGCCTACAGAAGACTGGAGCAAATAAAGAAGGATTGGAGACAGAATGCTTATAATAGTAATGTTGCTGGGTGCCGGTGCTGTATATATGGTACTCAGAAAAATATATGCTGCATTATGGTATAAAAATCTTACAGTCAGAATTGATTTTTCAAAGAAAAATGCAGTCTGTGGCGAAACCATAGAACTTGTAGAGACAGTTACAAATAAAAAGAGACTTCCGCTTCCGTATATTAATCTTAAATTTCAGGTAAATCGTGCGTTCAGATTTGAAGATGGCGAAGAAAATTCTGTGGTTTCTGATAATACTTACAGAAATGATATTTTTTCACTGATGATGTATCAGAAAGTGACAAGAAAGATACCGATTAAGTGTACTAAAAGAGGTATTTATTCAATTAGGCGTGCAGATATGGTTTCATCGGGGCTGTTTATGAACGATATCAATCTTGTTGGAACAAACCAGAATGCTAATATTGTAGTTTTTCCAAAACAGATTAATCCTGAACTGACTGATATAACATTTTCTAAAATAATGGGTGCGGTTGAAAAGAATACTTATCTAAATCCTGATATTTTTGAGTTTCGTGGAATTAGGGAATATGATACACATGATACTATGAATATGATTAACTGGAAAGCATCTGCGAGAACAGGACAGCTTATGGTCAACCAGTATAAGGAGACAATGTGCCAGTCAGTATGTATTCTTGCCAATGTTGAACCGGAAGGAATGTTAAAACAGGAACTTTTGTCAGAGACAACAATCTCGATGGCTTCAGGACTTGCACAGTATCTTATATCACAAAAAATCAATGTTTCACTTATTTCAAATGGTGTAGAAACTGATGGTGAAAAAACAGATTTTCTTGAAGTTGAAGAGGGGGGGGGATTATCACACCTCAATGAGATTAATACAGTTCTTGCAGGGATTGATCTGTCAAAAAATGCAAACAGATTTACAGATATTCTTGAAGAACTGACAGACAGAACTCACAATAAACATGAATATGGAATGTCAGAAATGGCTGATACTCTTTATATTATGATATCACAGAATAGAAGAAAAGATTTGCAGAAATCATTTGACATGCTTACTGGAAATAACAGGCAGTGTGTCTGGATTGCACCATATTACGATGAGCCGGGTGAAAGACTTGAAGATACTTGTGCATCTGTGATTGACTGGGAGGTGCATTACAGTGACGATTAAATCTGATAGTTTTAATAAAAATAAAACAACAATCAAAAAAAGTGATTCAGTTCTTTCAATTATGGAACTGATATTGCAATGTGTATTATTTGAATCATTTATTCTTATGGAATATATGGGGGTATTTCTGATAAATGACGGCAGGGTATATATGTGCCTCTGGGTTATTCCGGCTGTAATATTTGCATATTATACAAGAAGAAAGATAAAAAAATTCAATCTGTTTATGTTGTGCAATATTGCAATATTTGCGGTATCGGTTGTGATGTCCGGAAACGACAGTGAATTGTTTGCAAACATGTTGTGTGCGATTCTTATATGTGCATACTCAATATGGCAGAAAAATAATACAGTTCAGAGATATTCAACAGAAAATCTTATTGTTCAGGATGGAAAGACAATTGATGATGCGAAAAAAGCACTTGCAAAGATGTATGCCGGTGAAGATATTCATGTAGTTTTTATAGCAGCACCTGCATTCGGATACCTTGTGGGATATTGGAGAAATGTACTGCCGCTTATGTATATTGAACTTACATTGTGCATATTGTTTGTGGTGTTAAAAATTATTTATAACAATATGAGCCACCTTAATAATGTTCTCAGCCTTAACAGCAAAAAGAATGATTTTCCGGCAAAGCAGATGAAACAGGTAAATACGTTTATTACGGCTGCTTCTGCAATTCTTATTTTGTTTGGAATGCTTATATTTTATAATGGAAGATATGGTGGGCTTTTTGGTGTTATAGGAAGTTCAGTGACAGGAGTGGTGAGAATCCTTGTAAAAGGATTTTTATGGCTTCTTGGTAAATCAGGACCGGAGAGCAGCAATACACCTCAGATGGATGATGAAACACAGGAAGATATTGAAGATGCCATGCAAAGAGAACTTGAATATCCTGACTCACCGATTATGCAGGCATTGTTTGAGGGGATGGTCTTTGCAATAATAATTGCCATGATAATTGCAATTATTTATATGATAAGAACATATGTAAAGACATTTAACAAGACGAAAAAACTCGGCAGTGACTATATTGAGTATATTTCACCTGATGATGAAAATGTAAGGGCTGATAAAGATGTATCAAAGGTAAAAACAAAAGAACCACGTGAGGTACGTTCAGTAAGGAAGCTTTATAAAAAGCATATACTGAAAGGAACGGGTGGAAAAGCACCTGATGAGACAGTTCTGCCAAGTGTTCTTACAACTGAAAATATTACGGCTGACAGTGAACTTTCAGAAAAAATAACAGCGGTATATGAAAAGGCAAGATATTCCAGAGAGCAGATTACAAAAGAAGAAAAAGATATTTTTAACAATCTTTGATAATATATAATAAAATACTATTGACATGGTTAAAAATATAATGTAATATTTAGATAATAATTAGCAAAAGCAATGAAGAGGAATAATAGGTATTAACCGGAGTCAGAGAGTTGCCGTGTGGTGCGAGGCAATGGAAGGAAGATATTGAACTCACCTCGGAGCTGCTATCTGAAAGTATTATTATATATGAGTAGGCGTAGCCGGAAGCCAACCGTTATATTGGACAGAATATAAGGCAGAGATGTCCGTATTCAGTGAGTGCACGATTGATTCGTGAATAAGAGTGGTAACGCGTGAGACTATAGTCTTTCGTCTCTTGACAGATGTTTTGTCATGGACGGAAGACTTTTTTATATGACAGGATATTTTGAGCAGACATACTAAAAATATCTTGTTATAAAAATACATGCGTTCAAAAAACGAGAAAATTGCAAATGCTTTTTATTGAATTTAAGAATATTATTAATTTTTTTGGAGGTATTAAGATGTTTGATTACAGACAGTACAAGAGAGGTTATTTCATGCCACCTGTAGAGTGCAACGACTGGGTGAAGAAAGAGTATATTGATAAGGCACCAATCTGGTGTTCAGTTGATTTAAGAGATGGAAATCAGGCACTTGTTGAGCCGATGAGCCTTGAACAGAAACTTGAATTTTTCAAGCTCCTTGTAAAAGTTGGATTTAAGGAAATCGAAGTTGGTTTCCCGGCTGCATCAGAGACAGAATATGTATTTTTAAGAACACTTATTGAAAAGAACATGATTCCTGATGATGTTACAATTCAGGTCCTTACTCAGGCAAGAGAGCATATCATCAAGAAAACATTTGAGGCTGTAAAGGGTGCACCGAGAGCTATTGTTCATGTATATAATTCAACATCTTTAGCACAGCGTGAACAGGTATTCAGAAAGTCAAAAGAAGATATCAAAAAGATTGCTGTTGAAGGTGCAAAGCTTCTTAAAGAACTTGCTGCAAAAGAAGAAGGAAACTTTGCATTTGAATATAGTCCTGAAAGCTTTACAGGAACAGAACCTGAATATGCACTTGAAGTATGTAATGCAGTAATTGATATCTGGGAACCTACAGCTGATAATAAATGCATAATCAACCTTCCTGCTACAGTGGAGATGTCACTTCCTCATGTATTTGCAAGCCAGGTGGAATACATGGATAAGAATCTTCATAACAGGGAAAATGTTATTATTTCACTTCATCCTCATAATGACCGAGGAACAGGCGTTGCGGATGCAGAACTTGGTCTTCTTGCAGGTGCGGATAGAATTGAGGGAACATTATTCGGTAATGGTGAAAGAACAGGTAATGTCGATGTAATTACACTTGCAATGAATATGTATGCACAGGGTGTTAATCCGGAACTTGATTTATCTAATATGCCTGAACTTTCAGAGACATTTGAAAGACTTACACAGATGAAGATAGATGACAGACATCCGTATTGTGGTAAACTTGTATTTGCAGCTTTCTCAGGTTCACATCAGGATGCTATTTCAAAAGGGATGCATTACCGTATTGAAAATGATACAGAGCATTGGACAGTTCCATATCTTCCAATTAATCCTGAAGATGTAGGTCGTACATATGATTCAGATGTTATCAGAATTAACAGCCAGTCAGGAAAGGGTGGCGTTGCATATGTCCTTGAACATAATTATGGAATGATAATACCTAAGAAGATGAGAGAAGATCTGGGCTATGCTGTTAAGGATGTATCAGATGTTAATCATAAAGAGCTTACACCTGGAGAAGTTCTCGAAATATTTGAAAAAAGATATAAGAAATATACACCTGTATTTAAGATTACAGAAGTTCATTTCAGACAGATTGATGGAATCCAGACAACAGTTACTATAGAAAAAGATGGCGAAAAGATTAATATTGAATCAAAGGGTAACGGACGTCTTGATGCTGTAAGCAATGCACTTTCAGAATATTTCAATCATAACTGCGATATCTGCTGCTATGAAGAGCATACTCTTAATAATAAGGGTTCAGAATCAAGTGCTATTGCATATGTAGGTATTGTAAGTGATGAAGGAAAGGAATATTATGGTGCAGGTGTTGACCATGATATTATCCGTGCATCTATAGATGCTCTTGAGTCAGCTATGAACAGAAGTTTGGAAAAGGCTGAATAAAAATGAAAAAAGAGATTATACTTGCTTCGGGGTCGCCGAGAAGAAGAGAACTTCTTAATCAGATTGGAATTGATTTTACTGTGATTACAAGTGATGCCGATGAGATAACAACAGAAAAATCTCCCGAAAAAATAGTTATGCAGTTATCAAGCCTTAAAGCAGAAGCGGTTGCAAAACTTCCTGTTAAAAAAAATACAGCTGCGGTACAAAAAAGTGCCGCAGCCTCTTTCGGTGATAGCGATAATTATGTTATAATAGGAGCCGATACGATTGTCTATGCGAATGGTCAGGTTCTTGGCAAGCCAAGAGATGAGAGACATGCACATGATATGATAAAAAGTCTTTCGGGCGGCAGCCACAGTGTATATACGGGAGTTACATTTATTTGTGGAAAAGAAAAAACGTCATTTTATGAACAGACAGAAGTTTATGTATATGATATGACAGATGGAGAAATTCTTGATTATATAAAGACAAAAGAGCCGATGGACAAGGCGGGGGCTTATGGCATACAGGGCAGATTCGCGGCTTTTGTATCAAAAATTGAGGGCGATTATAACTCAGTAGTCGGACTGCCTGTTGGCAGAGTATATCAGGAATTAAGAAAGGCCGGGTATATCGGATGATAAAACTTGTTGCAAGTGATTTGGATGGAACGATTCTTCTGAATGGAGCACAGCATGTTGACGATTCAATGTGTGAAACTATAGACATGCTTGGCAGAAAAGGAATAATATTTGCACCCGCAAGCGGCAGACAGTGTGAAAGTCTTGTAAGACTTTTTTCAAAGGTAAAAAGCCCATTAATGTATATTTCCGATAATGGTGCATTAGTAAGATATAAAGGTGAGACAATTGTAAAGACACCAATGGATTATAATCTTGCAATAGAGATTGCGAAGGATATAATTTCAGTTCCGAATTGCGAGGTACTGTTATCAGGAGAAAAGACAGCATATATAATGCCAAAGACAGAAGAATATCTTATCAGGATGACAAAGGTTGTGCAATATAAGACGACAATAATTAAAAGTCTTGATGAGATTCAGGAAGATATTTTAAAAGTGTCTGTCTGTGATTTGTCAGGAATTGCCAATTCTGAAAAGTATTTTGCGGATAAGTGGTCTGATAAAGCAGCAGCAGCAGTTTCCGGTGACCAATATATGGATTTTATGGATTTGTGTGTCAGCAAGGGAGACGCTTTAAAGAAAGTTCAGAAAATTTATGGCATAGACAGAAGTGAATGTATGGCTTTCGGAGATAATTATAATGACTGTGAAATGTTAAAGCAGGCAGAGTTTTCTTATGCAATGGCATCGGCTGCTGATGATATAAAGAAAAATGCATTATATGTAACTGATTCAGTAGAAAAAATATTAAGAGGAGAGCTGTTATAAATGAAAGATGATTTAACATTATGTGCTGAAGTTTTTTTAAAGGAACAGACAAAGCTGTATGATGAACCGGTTGCTCAGGATATAGAAGAAGCAAAGGAATTTCTTGAAGATTGTTTCGCACAGGTATTTGACAATATTAAAGAAGTAAGGGAATATCTGAGTGAAGAGGGAATGGACGTTGATGAGATTACGGATGAAGAACTTGCAGAAGAACTTGAAGTGTTCGCTCTTCCGGATGGTAGATTTTTTGTGGTGGAAGGCTGATGCGTATAAGTATTGTATGTGTAGGTAAAATAAAAGAAAAGTTTTACGTACAGGCAGTTGATGAGTATGTGAAACGACTATCAAGATACTGCAGGCTCGACATAATAGAACTTCCTGATGAAAAAACACCTGAAAATGCAGGCGAACAGCTTAATTTGGCAATTAAAGCAAAAGAAGGCGACAGGATTCTTTCATCATTAAAAGATGATGCATATGTCATTGCACTTGCAATAGAAGGCAAGATGCTTGATTCAGTTGAATTTTCACAAAAGATAGAAAAACTTGGAATTGATTCAGTAAGTCATATAATGTTTGTTATAGGAGGTTCATTAGGGCTTGATGAGCGTGTACTTAAAAGGGCAGATTATAAACTTAGTTTTTCACATATGACATTTCCACACCAGCTTATGAGAGTTGTGTTGCTGGAACAGATTTATCGTGGGTATAGGATTATGAAAGGTGAACCATACCATAAATAATAAAAATATAAAACAGGAGCGGTTTATTTTATGGAAAATAAAAAAAGAGGCAGTTTTTCCGGAGGCATAGGATTTGTACTTGCAGCAGCCGGAAGTGCGGTAGGTTTGGGAAATTTATGGAGATTCCCATATTTGGCAGCCCAATATGGTGGCGGGATATTTATTCTTGTATATATTATTCTGGCACTTACATTTGGTTTTACACTTATGACAACAGAGATTGCAATCGGAAGGAAGACAAAGCTTAGTCCGACAAGAGCATATGGAAATATTGATAAAAGATTTGCTTTTATAGGACCGATAGCATTTATAATTCCGGTAATTATTCTTCCGTATTATTGTGTAATCGGCGGCTGGGTTATAAAGTATATTACCGTATTTGCAGCAGGTCAGGACATGGCGGCAGCAGACAGTTTATTTTTTGCAAACTTTATCGGACAGCAATATGCACCACTTGTATTTTTCTTTATCTTTTTAGGACTCACAGCACTTATAGTAGTTTTGGGTGTTGAAAAAGGTATTGAAAAAGTAAGTAAGTTTCTTATGCCTGTGCTTATTCTGCTCGCTATAGTTATATGCATATATATTATGTTTATTCCGGGAGCCGGAGCCGGTGTCAAGTATTATCTCCTTCCTGATTTTTCAAAGTTTTCATTTAAGACAGTATGTGCGGCAATGGGACAGATGTTTTACTCAATGAGCCTGGCGATGGGAATTATGATAACATATGGCTCATATACAAGAGATGACGTAAGCATTGTGAAATCAGTAAATGATATTGAGATTTTTGATACGGGAATTGCACTGCTGGCAGGTATGATGGTTGTTCCGGCTGTATATATTTTCAGTGGTGAAGCAGGAACTTCACAAAGTGGTGCCGGACTTATGTTTATGACACTTCCTAAAGTATTTTCACAGATGCCGGGCGGACGATTTATCGGACTTATGTTTTTTGCACTTGTATTTCTTGCGGCACTGACAAGCTCTGTATCAATCATGGAAGCAATTACATCAATGCTTATAGACAGATTTCATATAAGCCGTGTATTAAGCTGTGCAATTATAATTGTAGTTGCGGTTGTACTCGGAATACCTTGTTCGCTTGGAAATGGAATATGGTCACATATTACAATAATGGGAATGGATTTCCTTACATTTTTTGATTTTATAAGTAACAGCCTTCTTTTACCGGTTGTGGCTTTCTTTACATGTATTATGATTGGCTGGTTTGTAGGTGCTGATTATATTATTGATGAGGCAGCAAAGAATGGTGAGAAGTTTGGAAGAGAGAAGATTTATCGTGTTATGGTTAAATATATAGCACCTGTACTTCTTCTTATAATTCTTGTGTTCTATACACTCGCACAGTTTGGAATTATAAAATATTAAAAATTTTTTTTGGATAAAAAATCAAGTGCATATTTTTCACATTTGTTTTATAATAAAGCAAATGTGAATGAAGGAGCTGCTTTTATATGAACAGAAAAGGCTTTATGGTAATGCTTGGCGTTATTTTGATAAATACAATTCTTGCGATTCTTGTTGTTGTGCTTGGAATTGTAATAAAAAGCAGAATGTAATAATTAAAATTTTTATACAAAGGAAAGGGACTTCATATGAGAAAATTTCTGAATGAGTTTAAAACATTTATAAGCAGAGGCAATGTCATGGATATGGCAGTTGGTATTATCATCGGTGGTGCATTTACAAGCATAGTTACATCACTGGTCAATGATATTATCAATCCGGTTCTTGGATTGTTTGGCGGAATGAATTTTGACAAGTTGAGTGTTAATCTTCTTGGAGAAGTAACTTTATATTACGGAAAGTTTATTACAGCAGTTATTAATTTCCTTATTATGGCCTTGATAATCTTTATTATGATTAAGGCAATTAATTCTGCTTCAGAGAAGTTTTCACGTAAAGAAAAAGAGAAGCCTACAACAAAGACATGCCCATATTGCAAAACTAAGATTGCAATAGATGCAGTAAGATGTCCTAATTGTACTTCACATCTTGAAGACGGCGTCAGCAAAAGCTGACGCTATACTTTTGTAAATCAGGACAGAACATAATCATTTATTTGTAATAAAGAATTTATATATGGAGGCAGATTGTGAAAAAACAGAGAAAAAAGAAACTTATTGCGGTTGTAATTGTTGCACTTGTATCATTGCTGATATTTGGATATATCAAATTTTTTAATGGAACATTTATTTATATTTCGACAGGATTTGGAAAAGACGGACTTTTAAAGACTGGAAATAAAAAGGCATCAGTTATGGAAGCAGATATTCTTCTTGCTGATGCAAAAAGTGAATATGAAGATTTATTTGGAACAGATATCTGGAATCAGAGTGTCGGTGATGTAAAATTTGATGAGTATGTAAAAGAACAGGTAAAAGCCAAGCTTGAACGTGTTTACTGCATGAATGTTTTAGCTGATAAAAAAGGTGTTGTACTCTCAAGAAACCAGAAGACAGCTGTATCTGATGCGGCAGAGGAATATTATAATTCATTAAGTGATGAAAAAAGGAATGAATTTAATATTACAAAAGAAAAACTTGTTAATATGTTTACCAGCTTTGCAATAGCAGATACACTATATAATGATTTGACAGATAATCTTGATATAGAAGTAAGCTATGATGAAGCGAGAGTTATAACAGTACAGTATATCTGTGCAGATACGCTTGAAGATATAAAAAAAGCACAGGAAAGACTTGATAATAAAGAAATTTTCTATGTTGTTGCAAAAGATTATAATGGTGAAGAATATGAGAGAGAATGCCGCAGAGGAGAACTTGACGAGAATTTTGAAAATGCGGCTTATAATCTGAAAAGCGGCGAAGTAAGTGATATTGTTGAATCGGATGGCAGATATTATATTATAAAATGTAACAGCGATAATGATAAATCAAAAACAGAGGCTAACAAAACAGCAATTCTTGAAAAGAGAAAACTTGAAGCATTTAACAGCGAATTTGAGTCATTTGAGGCAAAGCAGTATGTTGAATTTAATAATAAAGCATGGAATGAAATAAAGCTTACATCAATTGGAAATATTAATGTAAAATTTGAAGAGGTATTTAACAGTCACTTGAAACAGTAGAAGGGAGAAATCTTTACATGGCTAATCAGAAGTACGATGCGTCCAGTATTTCAATTCTTGAAGGACTTGAGGCAGTAAGAAAACGTCCTGGAATGTATATTGGAAGTGTGGGAACAAAAGGTCTTAATCATCTTATATATGAAATTGCGGATAATGCCGTTGATGAGCATCTTGCTGGATATTGCAGTGAGATAAGGGTAACTTTGAATAATGACGGTACAGCAACAATAAAGGATAACGGTCGTGGAATTCCTGTAGGAATTCATCCGAAAGCAGGAATACCGGCAGTTGAAGTTGTATTTACAGTGCTCCACGCAGGAGGAAAGTTTGGAGACGGCGGATATAAGATTTCCGGCGGTCTTCATGGTGTTGGTGCATCTGTTGTCAATGCACTTTCAAAGTGGCTTGAAGTTGAAATAAGAGTTGGTGGAGAAGTTTATTTCCAGAGATATGAACGCGGAAAGGCTGTTGCACCACTTGAAAAAACCGGAACATGCCGTAAAAATGATACAGGAACAACTGTAACATTTCTTCCGGATGATGAAATATTTGAAAAAACGAGATTTAAGTCAGAGGCAATAAAGAGCAGGCTGCATGAGACAGCATATCTTAATCCGGGACTTACAATTTATTTTGAAGATAAAAGACAGGGCAGTGAAGAGACAATTGAGTATAATGAGCCGGACGGAATTAAGGCATATGTAAAAGACTTAAATGAGGGAAAAGAAACAGTAACTGATATTGTTTATTTTAAAAAGAGCCAGGATGGCATAGAAGTTGAAGCTGCATTTCAGTATGTCAATGAATTTGAGGAAAATATACTGGGATTCTGTAATAATATTTATACGCAGGAAGGCGGTACACATATTACGGGATTTAAGACCAAGTTTACTATGGTAATCAACCAATATGCCAGAGAACTTGGAATATTAAAGGATAAGGATGCCAATTTTACAGGTCTTGATGTAAGAAACGGAATGACAGCGATTGTTGCAGTAAAACATCCGGCACCAAGATTTGAAGGACAGACTAAGACAAAGCTTGATAATCCTGATGCAGGAACAGTAGTAAGTGCTGTCACTAATGATGAAGTACAGCTTTATTTTGACAGAAATATAGAGTCCTTAAAGGCTGTTATTGCATGTGCAGAAAAATCGGCAAAAATAAGAAAAGCGGAAGAAAAAGCAAAGACTAATCTTCTCACAAAACCTAAGTTTTCAATAGACAGCAACGGAAAACTTGCAAACTGTGAGAGCAAGGATGCATCAGAATGTGAAGTTTTTATCGTTGAGGGTGATTCTGCCGGAGGCTCTGCAAAAACAGCGAGAAACAGGCGTACACAGGCTATCCTGCCTATACGAGGTAAAATATTAAATGTAGAGAAAGCTTCAATAGACAAGGTTCTGGCTAACGCTGAGATAAAAACAATGATTAATTCATTCGGCTGTGGTTTCCTTGAAGGATATGGAAATGATTTTGATATAAATAAGCTCCGCTATGACAAAATTATCATTATGACGGATGCCGATGTCGATGGTGCACATATTGATACGCTCCTGCTCACATTTTTCTACAGATTTATGCCGGAACTTATTAATCAGGGACATGTATATATTGCAACACCTCCGCTCTACAGGGCTGAGATTAAAAAGGGAACAAAATCAAAGTCCAAGGGAGAATTCCAATATCTTTATGATGATAAGGCACTTGAAAAATACAGAAAAGAGCATGCTGCCGGTTCATTTACGCTTCAAAGATACAAGGGTCTTGGTGAGATGGATCCTGACCAGCTCTGGGAGACAACGCTTAATCCTGAAACGCGGATTTTAAAGCAGGTAGAAATAGAGGATGCAAGACTTGCAGCAGAAGTAACTTCAATGCTTATGGGCAGTGATGTTTCGCCGAGAAGGCAGTTTATTTATACACATGCTGAAGAGGCAGAAATAGATGCCTGATTTTAATATATAATTTTAAGTATAAAAATATTATCTTATAACGGAAAGATTGAGGAAAAAAGACAATGGCAGAAAATATCGTTAAGACCGAATATTCGGAACTTATGCAGAAGTCTTATATAGATTATTCCATGAGCGTAATTACAGCAAGGGCACTTCCTGATGTAAGAGATGGTTTGAAACCGGTACAGAGACGTGTTCTTTATGCTATGGACCAGCTTGGACTTAATTATGACAAACCGCATAGAAAATCGGCACGTATTGTCGGTGATGCAATGGGTAAATATCATCCACATGGTGACAGCTCAATTTATGAGACACTTGTTGTAATGTCCCAGGATTTTAAGAAGGGCATGGCACTTGTTGACGGGCATGGTAATTTTGGCTCTATAGAGGGTGATGGTGCCGCCGCTATGCGATATACAGAAGCTAAATTAAAGAAATTTACACAGGATGTATATCTTGCCGACCTGGACAAAGATGTAGTTGATTTTATTCCAAACTTTGATGAAACTGAAAAAGAGCCGGCGGTTCTTCCTGTAAGAGTTCCAAATCTTCTTGTAAATGGTGCTGATGGCATCGCAGTAGGAATGACAACTAATATTCCTACACATAATCTTGGAGAGGTTATAGATGCGGTATGTGCATACATGGATAATGTAAATATTACCACGCAGGAACTTATGCAATACTGCCCGGGACCTGATTTTCCGACAGGGGGTCTTGTTGTAAATAAGAGTGAACTTCCGGCAATATATGAGACAGGAACAGGCAAGATAAAGTTAAGAGGCAAGGTGGTATTTGAGCCTGCACAAAAGCGTGGTGAAAAAGACAAACTTGTGATAACTGAGATTCCATATACTATGATTGGTGCCAATATCGGCAAATTTATATCGGATGTTGTTGAGCTTATCGAGAGCAAAAAAGCAACGGATATTGTTGATATTTCAAATGAATCTTCAAAAGAGGGAATTCGTATTGTACTTGAATTAAAGAAAAATGCTGATGTAGAAAATCTGAAAAATCTTTTGTATAAAAAGACAAAACTTGAAGATACATTTGGTGTAAATATGCTTGCAATTGTTGACGGACGTCCTGAAACACTTGGAATAAAAAAGATAATAGAGCATCATATCAATTTTCAGTATGAAATAACAACAAGAAAATATACAACACTTCTTAATAAAGAGCTTGCAAATAAAGAAATTAAAGAAGGTCTTATACGTGCATGTGATATAATTGACCTTATAATTGAGATTTTAAGAGGCAGCAGTAATCTGAAAATGGCAAAAGAGTGTCTGATGACAGGTAATGCTGAGGGCATAAAATTCAAGTCGGAAGCGTCAAAAAAACAGGCTTCACAGCTCGATTTTACTGAGAGACAGGCATCTGCAATACTTGAGATGCGTCTTTATAAACTTATAGGTCTTGAAATACTTGCATTGCAAAAAGAATATGATGAAGCTTGTAAAAAGATTGCCAGATATGAGAAAATTCTTGGCAGCAGAAAAGAAATGGCAAAAGTCATTAAAGAAGATTTAATGAAAATCAAGAAAGAATATGCAGTTGACAGACGCACAGTTATAGAAGACGGAAAAGAAGCAGTATTTATAGAAAAAAAGGTACCTGAACAGGAAGTAATGTTTATTATGGACCGTTTTGGATATGCAAAAACAATTGATATGGCTGCATATGAGAGAAATAAAGAAGCTGTCCACAATGAATATAAGTATATTTTCTCATGTATGAATACAGATAAAATCTGTATTTTTACTGATAATGGCATGCTGCATCAGATTAAAGTTAAGGATATACCATTTTCTACAAAATTTAGGGATAAAGGTACACCAATTGATAATCTCGGCAATTATGACAGCAGTGGTGAACGCATAATTTATCTTTGTGCTTCAGAAAGAATAAGACAGAAAAGGCTTCTGTTTGTTACAAAACTTGGAATGATGAAGCTTGTTGATACATCTGAATTTGATGTTATGAAAAAAACGGTTGCATCAACAAAACTTACAGATGGTGATGAACTTATAGGAATTTATGAAACTGATGCGAGGACAGAGGTTCTGTCCAAGTTTAATTACGACGGGACAGTTGGCGAAGAAGAGGTCGTTTCAAGTGACCAGAATATTATATTACAGACTGCAAACGGTGTATTTTTGAAATTCCCGCTTACAGATGTTCCACAGAAGAAGAAAAATGCAGTCGGTGTGCGTGGCATAAAACTTGGCAGTGATGATTATATCGAAGATGTATATATACTTACAAATGGGGATGAATTATCAATGGATTATAAAGGAAAAATGCTTGATTTTGGAAAAATGAAAATGGCACACAGGGATACTAAGGGGACGAAAGTCCGTAGATAAAAATTGAATAATAATTAGAAAAATCAGATATTTTTTTGCCTCGGGATTTTACAATCCAATATGCAAAAAAATATCTGATTTTTTAATACAATGATTTTATCTGCGGATTTTACTTGCCAATATGCAAAGATATCTGATTTTTTAATACAATGATTTTATCTGCGGATTTTGTCCGGGTCAGGCAGGAAAATTGCTGCTTTTCATGTAGTCATCATAGATGGCAATGACTTTATTCATTACGTCAGCACCCGGAGCACCGAGAGTAAGACGTTTTTCTACACATGTCTTTAAGCTGATTGCATCATAAATGTCATTTTCAAATACAGGGCTGATTTTTTTATACTCGTCAAGAGAAAGGTCGTCAAGAGCAATTCCTTTGTCGATGCATAAAAGAACGAGCTGGCCAACAATACCATGTGCATCACGGAAAGGAACCCCTTTCTTTACGAGATAGTCAGCGGCATCTGTAGCATTAGTGAAGCCCCTCTTTGCACTGTCTTCCATACGGGCCGGGTTGAATTTCATTGTGTCAATCATGCCTTTGAAGAGGCTTACACAGCCTTTGACAGTATCAATGGCATCAAATGAGAGCTCTTTATCTTCCTGCATGTCTTTATTGTATGCAAGAGGAATTCCTTTCATTGTAGTAAGAAGACTTATCAAAGCACCGTAAACACGGCCTGTCTTTCCTCTTACAAGTTCTGCAATATCCGGATTTTTCTTTTGAGGCATAATGCTTGAACCTGTGCTGTAAGCATCGTCTAACTCGATGAATTTATATTCATTTGAATTCCAGATACAGATTTCCTCTGAAAAGCGGCTGAGGTGCATCATTATAGTTGAAAGTGCATTTAAAAACTCAATAAGGTAATCCCTGTCTGAAACAGAATCCATACTGTTTAATGTAGGACCATAAAAGTCAAGAAGTTCGGCAGTCATCTCGCGGTCAAGAGGATAAGTTGTTCCGGCAAGTGCACCTGCTCCGAGAGGGCAGTAGTTCATTCTCTTGTAAATGTCGGCAAGTCTGCTTCTGTCACGCTTGAACATTTCAAAGTAAGCACCAAAATGGTGAGCAACAGTAACAGGCTGTGCTTTCTGAAGATGGGTGAATCCAGGCATGTAAGTGTGTACATTTTCTTTGATGATTCTTAAAATAACTTCCATGAGAGCTTTTACTTCATCGTCAATGTTTTTAACTTCATCTCTTGTATATAATCTCATATCAAGGGCAACCTGGTCATTTCTGCTTCGTCCTGTGTGAAGTTTTTTGCCGGCATCACCAATTCTTTCAATTAATGTTGCTTCCATAAATGTGTGGATATCTTCATATTCATCCGTGATTTCAAGCTTTCCGCTCTCTATATCAGCAAGTATAGAAGTAAGACCATCTTGAATCTTAGTGCTTTCTTCCTCAGAGATAATTCCTGCTGCACCAAGCATTTTTGCGTGTGCAATGCTTCCCTGAATGTCCTGTTTGTAAAATTTCTGGTCAAAAGAAATAGATGCATTGAAATTATTTACAAGTTTATCAGTTTCTTTTGTGAAGCGTCCGCCCCAAAGTTTCATATTATTGTTCCTCCGTAGTGTTAGTATCCGATTCTGTAAGAGAATCATTATTTGCATGATTGTTGAAAATAACAATGAGCTTCTGTTTGAGTTTTTTATCTATGCCACGCCGTTTTGCAACAGCAGTGCCAATTAATATAATAATGCATATAAATGTAATAATGCAACCCTTAATAAGATTTACTGGCATAAATTTCAATTTTACGCTGTGGGTGCCTTTAGTAATATCAACTGCAAGCAGTGCATCTGCTATGCTGTATGTGCTGCATTTTTTGCCATCAATATATACAGACCAGCCTTTGTCGTAAGGTATTGAAAAAAGAAAAGTTCCGTCGCTGTCACATGTTACCGAACCTGTAAAGCCTGTTGAATTCCATTTTTCTACCTGAAATGAATTGTTGTTTAAAATATTATATGCCTGTTTGAATTTATTTTCGTTTAAAATGTATGCATGAAGATTCATTGATGTTTCAGCATTTACATTGATCGAGTCGCCGGCATTGACATATCCGATATCAACTGTCCTGTTACCGCTTTTTAATCCTGAATATCCGGTTGTATTTCCATTGATTGTAACGCCGATGTTATCAACACCTTCCTTTTGGATTACAAGATACATATGTCCGCTTGATGACGGCGAAAATGTCACATCAATCTGTGACGGATATACAAAGCATTCAGTAAATGTATCCTTAACTCCTGTCAATGCTTCAATAAGCGAATTCTGGTTTTCAATTCCGTTATAAATAGTGTCGGGTTTCCATTTCTCAGAAAGATTTCCGTCTGAAACATATCCGGCCGGAAGAGTATATTCATTTTTATATATAAATTCTCCGTCATACCCATTGTAATAAGTTCTTAGTGAATCTGTTGAAAGAAGTTTATTGCTTATAAGATATTTAACGGAAAAAAGTGAGTTGGTCACGATTGTTGAACCGTCATATCCGTAAGCATTAGTCGAACTTACCATTCCAAGATATTTGTAAAGCTGTGACATTCCGGCACTGCATGTTGATGAAAATGTCGATATAGTATGGTAATTGTGCCATGCACCGTCATTTTTGCTCCTTGCACCTGTTATTTTATCCATGCGGTAGAAAGAGTCGTCGTTGTCAGAAACATCAGAGGTGACTGTTTTTACTGCATTATAATCAAGCAGATATGCTGTGCGGCTTGTTGTTCCAAGCCCTGTAAATTCCATATTAATAGTACATTCAACAACACTTACACATAAAACGGCAAAAAATATGACCGGAATTTTGAAATTCTTTGTCTTTTTTAGATATATGAGCAATGCATAAATCAAAATAAAAGCACCGCTTATATAAAATATTTTAAAATCGTAGGTGTCGCTGTCTTTAAATATCTGTTCTGCAAGCACAAGGAATATAATTGAAAACCATACTGAGGCACTAATCTGTTTTACAGTTGACTGCCTTATCCGGTAAAACGCCTCATAGCTCATGCTTAAAAGAAAGAATATATAAATAAATGACTGGCGGCATGGAAGGCTGTTTGGATAGTGGAAACCATGCCATATAAAGTTAGGTATATTAAGATTAAATGCAAGTAAAAATACGAGAAGTATAATGCATTTACCAATTTTTTCAGCCGGTTTAATTTTTTTATTCATTATATAAAGTGGTATGAGTAAAAAAACAGCAACACCACAGTATATATTAGGATAATGTTCAAGACCGAGATGAACCGGAACATTAATCAGTTGTCTTACAAGCATTTCCATTACCGAAAAATAGGATGTAAGTTTTGTCGGAAATGAAGTAGATGAAGAAGCTGACAGTGAAAAAGTATACATTTCCGGGAGAAGCAGGCATGCGGCAAGTCCTCCGGCTATCAGTGAATAAAAAATCCAGCGTAATATCTTTTTAATATATATTCCAAATGATTTGTCACCGTCATATGCAATCATAAGCACAATGAAATATAGGCATACACTTATGCAGACCATAATTGAAATATAATAATTTGTAAAAATACATAAACCGAGGCTTATGCAGTACAAATAGCATTTATTTTCATCTACAAGTTTTTCAAGACCCAGCATTATAAGCGGAATAAGCACTATGCAGTCAAGCCACATAATGTTCCAGCTGTATGCAGCACTGTAAGCTGATAACGCATAAAACATGCCAAAAAGTGCAATTGTACATTTTTTTGTATGAAAATGTTTTGAAATATAATATGAAAATGTTACAGATGAGGCACAAAGCTTCATAACGATAAGCATATTCATAATTTCAATCATATATTTCTGTGGCAGCAGTGCTATAAGCCAGTTTATGGGACTTGCAAGGTAATATGCAAAAAGTGATGTGAAATTGACCCCCATGCCGATATCCCATGAATACAGGAGTGTATCACCTGTACGCAGTTTGTGCCATAATTCAGAATAAAATGGTGCATATTGGTGATACATATCTGAGCGTAGATAGCAGTCATTCCCAAAAGGAAAGATGTCACGCAGATAATATAATGCAAGAAAAATAAGTGCCGGTATGCAAAAAGACAGAATAAATGTAATATTGCCGGCGGGAATTGACGGAGATGTATTATCAATCAGGCTGAAATTAAAACTTTTTTTCTTGTTTTCTTTATTAACAGTTTCCAATGTAAACCTCCAAGTTTATGATACATTTTTATAATTAATAATTGTACTATATTTTTGTATTATTTGCACTTGTATTATTAAAAATATTTAGGTAAAATATAAATGTACGTCAATGGGTTATTAATTCTTTAGGGGAATTAAGGAGATGTACAATGAGTTATATAAAAAAATATATAAATAAACTATATCTGAGGTTTGGTTATAAAACAAAATATATATATGGGGCAATATTTGTACTGGCTGCATGTATTATATGTTGTTTTTTACGTTTTACAGAATCAGAAAGTGAAAATGGCAGCACAAAAGATTATAATATGTCGCAAAACACAGCTGTTATTTCGGATGCTTCTGCATATGACGGAACAAAATCATATGAAGAAAAAGAGGAGAATATCTGTGTATATGTATGCGGCAGTGTTAATAATCCCGGTGTCTATGAGGCAGCAAAAGATGCAAGGATATATGAAATTGTAGATATGGCAGGCGGAATGACACAAGGAGCTGTTCCTGAAAGTATTAATATGGCAGGCTATGTGTCAGATGGGCAGATGATTTATATTCCCGGTGAACAGGATATATCATCAGGCGGTGTGACACCGGCTGGAAACAGCACAGAGATGTCGAATGTAAAACTGATAAATATAAACACCGCAGGTGTAAGTGAGCTTATGACGCTTCCGGGAATAGGAGAGTCAAGAGCTAATGATATAATCCGTTACAGGACGGAAAATGGTGGATTTGGATGTATTGAAGATATAAAAAAGGTAAGCGGCATAAAAGATGCTGCGTATTCTAAAATAAAAGATTTGATACAAGTGTGAATTTTTGTGGAGGATATAAAATAATGGCTGTAAAAGTATTGGTTGTAGATGATGAAAAGCTTATTGTTAAAGGACTCAAGTTCAGTCTTGAGCAGGATGACATGGAAGTTGAATGTGCATATGACGGGGAGGAAGCACTTGAGTATGCAAAGAATAACCAATATGATATTATTCTTCTTGATATAATGCTTCCAAAACTTGACGGAATGCAGGTATGCCAGCAGATACGTGAATTTTCCAATGTTCCTATTATAATGCTTACAGCAAAAGGCGATGATATGGATAAAATTCTCGGACTTGAGTATGGTGCCGATGATTATGTGACAAAACCATTTAATATTCTTGAAGTAAAAGCAAGAATGAAAGCAATATTAAGAAGAAATAATAAGTCAGGAAGCAAACTGGTACAGACCAACATTATAAATGCAGCTGATATGAAGCTTGACTGTGACAGCAGAAGTCTTTATATCGCAGGCAGAGAGATTAATCTTACATCAAGGGAATTTGATATATTGGAGCTTCTTGTTAAAAATCCGGGTAAAGTATACAGCCGTGATAATCTTTTAAAGAAAGTATGGGGTGAAGAGTATCCTGGAGATGCCAGAACAGTGGATGTACACGTAAGAAGGCTTCGTGAGAAAATAGAGTCAAATCCAAGTGAACCAAAATATGTTCATACACGCTGGGGGGTAGGTTATTATTACAATGCCTGATAATATTAAAAATAATAAAAGAACAGATGATTTTAATAAAGTAAAAAAGAATTTCAAAAAGCTGCTTTTCAGAATGAAAAGCACAAAGACGTGGATATTTATATTTTTTGTTGGTCTGCTTGCAGCAGTTATGATAATTGTTGAAAATGTGTCATATTATTTCTTTCAAAAAAATCTTATCGAAATAGAAATGGCACAGCTGCAGACAAGTGCTGCAGTCATGTCAGGAGAATTCTCTTCATATGCTTCATTTAGTGAAGCAGAAAAAAACGGAGTATATGAAAGAATGCGGCGATATTCTGCCATGAATTCAGTAAGAATAAGGGTTATTGATGAAAGATTTGTGATTGTTTCTGATTCTTATCTTGTAGAATATGGTAGAAACATAATTAATTCCAATGTTATTAATTCATTTACAACAGGAAAAAGTATCTCATTTTATGACAGAAAAAATACCAATATTGAGGTTGCTGTTCCGATAAACGGAACTGATGGGAGCATACTTGGCGTACTTGTTGTGAGCAAAGACCTTGATGAAGTATATAAGAACAGTGTAAATGATAACATATTTACAGTTATGGTTGCAGTTACTGCAGTTGCTGTTATTCTGGTTCTGCTTTTTGAGAGAGGAATAGGAAAATCCTATAGAAAAGCATATAAGATAGTTGAAGATGTTGCAAACGGACATACAGATAAGAGAATACCTGTAAAAGGAAGCTATGAGTTAAGGCTGTTTGCAAAAGATTTTAATAATATAATGGACAGGGCAGGTATGCTTGATGAAAGCAGGCAGGAATTTGTATCTAACGTGTCACATGAATTAAAAACGCCTATTACTTCAATAAAGGTACTTGCTGATTCACTTAATATGCAGGATGATGTTCCGATTGAGCTTTATAAAGAATTCATGCAGGATATTACTAATGAAATTGACAGAGAGAGTAAGATTATTGAAGATTTACTCTCTCTTGTAAAGATGGACAAGTCGGCAGCTGTTATGAATATAAGCTCTGTTAATGTCAACGAAATGCTTGAAATAGTATTAAAGAGATTAAAACCTATTGCACAAAAGAAGAATGTTGAACTTCTTTTTGAAAGTTTCAGACCTGTCGTTGCAGAGATTGATGAAGTTAAGTTTACACTGGTAATATCAAATCTTGTAGAAAATGCAATAAAGTATAATGTCAGTGATGGCTGGGTACATGTGTCTCTTAATGCGGATTATCAATATTTTTATGTGCGTGTTGAAGATTCAGGTATTGGAATACCGAAAGAGAGCCAGGATCTTGTATTTGACAGATTTTACAGGGTTGATAAAGCACGTTCAAGACAGACCGGAGGCACAGGTCTTGGACTTGCAATTGTACAGAATATTGTTCTTTTACATCATGGCACAATAAAACTTCATAGTGAAGAAGGAACTGGAACAACATTTACAGTCCGTATTCCGCTTAACTATGTAGGATGACAGGATAAGAATAATAAGAGGGAATAAGTATGAGGTCATTGTTAAAAAAAATAACAGGAATATGTCTTTTGACGGTAATATCTGTATGCATGATTATTCCGTCAGCAGGTTGTTCCACGAAAAATGCAAAAAATAAATATAAACTATTTTATAAAAATGCTTCATCAAACAAACTTGTGACTGTTGATTACAGCACACAGACACAGGAGTTAGATGAGCTTGTGCTGGAGCTTCTTAATAAGATGAACCAGAAGGTGAAAAATAAAAAATTAAGTATTTTAAAACCGGAAGAAGTAAATATTGAAAAGTGCGATATAAAAAATAATACAGTAAATATTTATTTTAATAATGGATATAATGATATGTCGGAATATGATGAATTATTTTATCGTGCCGGAGTTGTAAAAATGCTGACGCAGATTCATGATATAAGTTATGTTCAGTTCTATGTAGGCGATTCACAGGCAAAATATAAAGATGGTTCGTATATAGGGCTTATGACAAAAGACAGTTTTGTAGATGATACAAATGAGTCACTTGGAAATATTGAATGGAGAAAAGTGGATTTGTATTATTCCAATAAAATGGGAGATAAGCTTGTGAAAAAGGTAGAAAGTGTCGCTTACAGCAAAAATACGTCTCTTGAAAGAATAATAGTTGAACAGCTTATAAAAGGACCGGGAGATTCGACAATGAATTCAACACTTCCATCTGATTTAAAGCTGCTTAGTATATCAGTGAGTGATGGCATATGTTACGTTAATTTAAGCTCATCATTTTTAACTGAGATGGTAAATGTAACCAGTGAGATTCCTGTATATTCGATAGTCAATTCACTTTGCAGCCTTGGTAATATAAGCGGTGTAAAAATAATGATTAATGGTGATTCGGCGAAGAGTTACAGGGAGAGCATAAGTCTTGAAAATGTCTTGAAATTTAACAGTGAGGTGATTAGCTCATAAAAAGACCGATGGTATTGCTGGCTGTACTTTTTCTGGCAGCAGATGTAAGCACAGCCTGCACAGGTTATTGGTTTGTGGCAGCAGCCGTAGTTACATATTTAATTGCGGCTGCCATTGTTCACAAAAATAAATTCTTTTGCTATTTTGGCATCTTTTTTACATTTTGTATCTATTGTGCCTTTATGACGGCACAGTCGGAAAACAGTTCAATGATTGATATGTATAATAAAACACAGGCAGTTATTACAGGAACAGTTTCCAGAATAAATAATACCGGATATGGAAAAAGTATCACATTAAAAGAATGTGAAATAAAAACAGAATATGGAAATTCGCACGAAAATGTAATTGTATATGTAAATAATGATGAAGTTTTCATAAAAGAAGGCTTTGTAATAGAAGTAAGCGGAAGTATAAGAAAATTTGAAAAGGCAAGAAATGAAGGAATGTTTGATGCGTATACTTATTACAAATCAAACGGAATTGCATACAGATGTGAAGCCGGCAAAATAGTAGTTACAGGGCAGAAAAACTCAATTGAATATATAATGCCTGAAATAAAAAATAAAATAAATAATATATATGAAAAAATTACAGATAACGAAACAAAAGGATTTCTTAATGCTGTAATTCTTGGAGATAAATCAGAAATAGATGATGAAATGTATGAGCTTTACAGAAACAATGGAATAGCACATATACTTGCAATAAGCGGGCTTCATATAACATTTCTTGCGTCATTTGTTTATAATATGTTAAGGAAACGTGGAATTGCATTTTTTCCAGCATTTGGAATATGTGCTTTATTTCTTGTATTTTATAGCATTATGACAGGGAATTCTGTGTCTGCAAAAAGAGCAGTAATAATGTATATGGTCAAAATGGGAGCTGAGTTTGCCGGAAGGACATATGACACATTGTCATCACTTGCATTTGCAATGATTATTATATGTGCCGAAAATGTAAATATTATATATAATCCCGGATTTTTATTGTCATTCACAGCAATAGCAGGCATTGCTATATTTTGTCCGGCTGTAGTAAAAAGCATGAAAAAAATAATAAAAACTCAGAATAAATATATTAGTAAGATTATAGAAATGGTTTCTGTGAGTGTGGGGATAAGTGTTTTTATGATGCCTCTTATAGCATATAATTATTTTGAGATTCCGTTGTATGCACCATTTCTTAATCTGATAATTATTCCGTTAATGTCAGTCGTAATATTATGTGCTGTGGCAGCAGTCATATTATCATTTATATCAATGAGTGCAGCATCTTTTATAATTGGTGCTGTAAGCATAATAATAAAGTTGTATACAGCATTTTGTAAAATTATAAATATCATGCCGTATAGCAGAATTATAACAGGCAGACCTGAAAAATCGTCATGTATTATTTTTTATATAATATTAATTATTATGTCGGCGGCAATATTAAATAATAAAAAAATTATTATGAAAAAATTTCCGCTTATAATAATTGTATCAATAATTATATTGTTTGCAAAGGATACGAAAACAGTTGAAGCCGATTTTATTGATGTCGGGCAGGGTGACAGCATTTTAGTCAGGGAAAAATCGGGAACAGTAATGTTATTTGACGGAGGAAGTTCGGATATAAAAAATGTAGGTGAAAAAAGAATATATCCGCTTATAAAATGCAAAGGAATTAAAAAAATTGATTATATATTTATAAGCCATACGGACAATGATCATATAAATGGAATTATGGAACTTATAGAATTAAGCGGAAGTGATTTAAAAATAAAGAATATAATACTTCCGTTAATAAAAAATGCTTCACAGGATGAAAATTATAATAATATAATAAAAAAATCATGTGAAAAAGGAATAAATATTAATTATGTAAATACGGGAAGTAAATTTAATTTAAAAAATGATTTTTCGGTAACATGTATTCATCCTGATAATGGATATATATATTCGGATGCCAATGATTATTCCGCAGTATACATATTAAAAAAAGATGATTTTAAAATGCTTCTGACAGGTGATATAGAAAAAAAGGCAGAGGATAATATTTTAAAAAATAGAGATGTAAGAGAAGAATTGAAAAATATGACTGTGCTGAAGGCTGCACATCATGGTTCTGCATCATCATCCGGTGAAGAATTTATAAAACTTGTAAACCCTGAGGTCACGGTTATCTCATGTGGAATCAATAACAGATACGGACATCCGAAAGAGAGTACACTTAAAATGTTGAAAAAATATAACAGCGATATTTATGTAACAAAGGAATGTGGGCAGGTTATGATAAGGTATACGAAAGATAAATTTTACGTCAAAACATTGTAAATAGGTAAAAAATAAGATACAATTGCCTCTGACGCAAAGTTTGTATGTCTGAAAGAGAAGAAAAATTGTATGAAAATAATAAATGAACATATAAAATCAAATGAATATAAAAATGTATATCTTTTATATGGTGATGAGCCGTATCTTAAAAAGCAGTACAGGGATAAATTAAAGCAGGCAATTGCCGGTGATGACACCATGAATTATTCTTATTATGAAGGCGATAAGATATCTGTAAAAGAGATAAAAGATATTGGTGATACGCTTCCATTTTTTGCAGAGCACAGATTGATAGTGGTTGAAAACAGTGGATTTTTCAAATCATCAAATGATGAACTTGCCGATTATATAAGAAATATTCCGGATTATCTTATTATTATATTTGTTGAGACTGAAGTTGATAAAAGAAATAAAGTTTATAAAGCAGTTAATGATATTGGATATATTTCCGAGATGAAACAGCAGACTCCTGCCGTTCTGGAAAAATGGATAGCAGGTCTTTTAAAAGCAGAAGGAAAAGTTATAACAAGACCGGCTGCAGAACTTATTCTTAATAAAACAGGAGCTTCGATGGATCTGATAAGAGCAGAACTTGATAAGATAATAAGTTATTGTGGGGACAAAAATGAAGTGACTGAAAAAGATATAGAAGATATATGTACAACGCAGACAGTGAGCCGTATTTTTGATATGATAGCTGCGATTGCATCAAAAAAACAGCAGCAGGCACTTGAATTATATTATGACCTTCTTACGCTCAAAGAGCCGCCGATGCGTATATTATATCTTATAGTAAGACAGTTTAACGGAATTTTTCAGGTGCAGGAAGAACTTAACCATGGACGGAGTAATGCCGACATTGCAAGAACAATGGGAGCAGCACCATTTATAGTAAATAAATATGCCGCACAGGCTAAAAATTTTACTCCGTCACAGTTAAAAGAAGCACTTGCCGATTGTGCCCAGGCAGAAGAAGACGTAAAGACAGGCAGACTTAATGAAAAAATGGCAGTAGAATTGATAATAGTTAAATATTCTGCTAAGAATAAAAAGTAAAATCCAGAAAGACTTTTATTTTTATGAAACACTCTTGTGTTTTATGTTAAGAATTGCAGACAAAATCATTGCAAGAATCTGTGCAATACTCATACTCCACCATACGGCTGGCTCCCCGAAAAAACGAGGAAATATAATAAGCAGCAAAAAGAAAAATATAATTTCCGAATAAACGATTACTGAAGATTTTACAGCTTCCTGTGTCGCATAAAAAGATGAAGTTGAAACTCTTGCATATGCTAGAAATAAAAATCCGACAAGAAGTATAGGCATATTATCGCCGACCATTCTTGTTACAGTTTCAGAAGCACCAAAAAGATTACCTGTATGGTACCTTAAAACATATAGTAATACAAAAGATAATGTAGCAATAAATTCTGCTGTTATATATGCAAGATGTTTTGTCTTGTGTAATGCAGTCATGTTACCACGACCGAAGTAATCGCTTAAAAGCGGCTGGCATCCATCACCAACACCTTGAAGAATCAGATATACAAAATATGTTGCATATGAAATTACAGCATAACAAGCAACGGATGATTCCCCGCCGTATTTTAAGAGAAATAAATTCATAAGGAGAAGTGTTATGTTAGGGCATAGTGTAATTCCAAATGCAGAAATTCCATTTTTAAAAATTCTTAAAAACATCGCTGGTTTGAAATGCAGTCTGTATACAGGGATTTTTTTCCATAAAAGATAACATGTTCCTATGACAGCGGTTACAAACTGGCCTGTAACAGTAGCAAGTGCGGCACCGGCAACTCCTTTTCCAAGTACCCATACAAAAGTATAATCTAATATTACATTTGTGATAAAACCTGAAATCATTGTAAACATACTGAATGAAGCACCACCGTTATTTCTTACGAGCGGCGTCATTCCTGTTCCGAAAATCTGGCAGAATGAGCCTAAAATAACGACAGAAAGATAGCTGCGTCCATATTCGGCAATAATTCCCGTTGCACCAAGAATTTTAAGAATAGGTGTCATAAGCGGAAGTACAATAAGCGGCATTAATATGCTTGATATAAGCAGGCATGTTATTGTTGCACGCAGATATTTAAGTGCATTTTCATCTTTTCCGGCAGCTTTTAATATTGAATATTGTATTGAACCCCCCATTCCTATGCCGGTTCCGAGTGCCTGTAATATAGAAACAACAGGAAAAACTACATTAATAGCGGTCATTCCGGCATCACCTACATTGTTGCCGACAAAATATCCATCCACAATTGAATATATGCCTGAGAGAGCAAATGCCAGAATTGATGGCATTACAAAGCGGAAAAATTTCTTTGAGTACATAAAAATCTCCATTTCTAAAATGTTTTTTGTGAAAAGAAGCAGGCAGGGTGTAATTTCATGCAGCTCCGTTTTTGTAACAAACATAAAATATTATTATATCACACTTTTTGAAAAATAAAACAGAAAAAAATATATATTTTCTGTTGCATATTTAATAAATATATACTATACTTTTGTTAACTTAAAAATACGTGAAAATAGTGTCAGAACTGATGCTGTAATAAGAGTAAGGAAGTGTTTAATATGTCTGGATTAAGTAAAAATGTAAAGATTATTATTGCGGCAGCTGTGTCAGTTTTAATTCTTGTTGCAGGTATAGCGACAGGAATACTAATATCTTCCAATAGAGGAGACAAAGATTCTTACAAAGCAAGTGAGGAATCAGATAGTAGAAATGAGCAGGTTATAAGCAGCAACGGTACACAGAAAGATAAAGAACAGGATAAAAAGTGGACAGATGCGGCAGCAGAGTTTAAAGCTGTTAATTCGTGGGAATCAGAAGGCAAGACGTTTACACAGTATGAACTTACTGTTACCAATCATGGAAGCAGTGCAATTGATGAATGGAAGATAAATTTTCCGGTCGGGAGTACAACACAGCTGTCACAGAGCTGGAACTGCGACATAAGTGTTGATAATAATAATGGAAACGTAAGGTTTATACTTGTGCCTGCTGATTATAATAAAAAGCTTGAAGCCGGGGCCAAAACACAGGGAATAGGTTTTATTGTCAGTATGACAGATGACTATAAGCTTGGAGATTATGATATTGAAACAGTTATAAAAGATGATACGCTCACAGCGTCGAATGTATCAGGTCAGGATGATGAAAATGCGGATTTACAGGATGATAAAAATGCTGATTCACAGGATGATAAAAATGCTGATTCACAGGATGATAATAGCAGGGAGCGTAATGATAATGAAGATTTGTCAGGTCAGCTTCATGTTTCAGGGACTGATATTATAGACGGCAATGGCAATGTTGTCAGGCTGAAAGGTGTGAGCACACATGGGCTTGCATGGTATCCGCAGTATGTCAATTATGATGCATTCCGTACTTTGAGGGATGATTGGGGTGTTAATGTAATAAGGCTTGCCATGTATACACAGGAGTATGGGGGATATTGTAACGGCGGTGACAGAGAAGGTCTTAAACAGCTTATAGATAATGGTGTTTCATATGCATCACAGCTTGGAATGTATGTGATTATAGACTGGCATATTTTAAGTGACGGCAATCCTAATCAGCATAAGGATGAAGCATTGGAATTCTTTGACGAAATGTCGTCAAAATATGCAGGATATAATAATGTAATATATGAAATATGTAATGAACCTCAGAATTCCGACTGGAACAGTCAGATAAAGCCTTATGCACAGGAGGTTATAGCACGAATACGACAGCATACGGATGCACTTATTCTTGTAGGAACAAACAGGTGGTCACAGGATGTCGATGAGGTTATAGGCAACAGACTTGATGATGATAATGTAATGTATGTTGTTCATTTTTATGCAGGAACACAGAAGGAATGGGTAAGAAATAAGATGATTGCTGCACTTGACGCAGGGATTCCTGTATTTATAAGTGAATGCAGCATATGTGATGCATCAGGAAACGGTGGTATAGATTATGGTTCGGCTGATGCGTGGTTTTCACTTCTTAACGAAAGAGGAATAAGTTATATAGCTTGGAGCCTGAGCAATAAAAGTGAGACGTCTGCACTTATAAATTCGTGGTGTGATAAGTTGAGTGATTGGAGTGATGATGATTTATCAGATACAGGAAGATGGTTCAAGAATATGATGAGCAGGTAAAAACTTTGACATGCAGTTTCATAAGACATAATGGTCCAACGAATGGTTCAATTGTGGATAGGACAAAATAAAAGCACTGAATGTGAGTGGGTGACGAACATTCAGTGCTTTTTTATAAATTATAAAGAGTTTACAGCCTTTGTTATGCGAGATACCTTTCTTGCAGCTGTGTTCTTGTGGAAAATTCCCTTTGAAGCAGCCTTAGAAATCTCAGCGATAGCAACTGGAAGAGCAGCCTGAGCAGCTTCCTTGTCGTTAGCAGCAACAGCAGCGTCAACCTTCTTGATATAAGTTTTTACTCTTGATTTAACAGCCTTATTTCTATCAGCTCTAACCTGACTTGTAAGGACTCTCTTTTTCGCAGATTTAATGTTAGCCAAATCCGTACACCTCCAAAAATATTTATTATTAGTTAAATTAATTGTGATTTGTTTTGCATTAAAGCCGGACACGGACGATCTAATGTAAACATACCTCTGTATTCTATAATATCGATGTGATTATGTCAATAAAAAATATAATAAATTTTATAAATTACAATAAAAAGCAGTTAATCTGACAAGAATATAGATATAAAAGAATAATATTCAAAAGGAGTGACTGTTTATGGGAAATATAAATATAAGAACGGACCTTGCAGTTGAGCTTAATGAGGCTGTTGACAAAAGTGACAGCCGTTACAGTGGTGTAATTGTAAGAGAGCATATTGATAAAGTGTCTTTGGTAAAAGTGACGACACTAGAGATAATAAATGAGGAAGGTGAAAAACTGTTTAATAGAAAAGCGGGCATATATATAACTATAGAAGCAGAGGGTCTCGGCGAAAATGATGATTTTTATAATGAGAGAGTAATAGAGATTATTTCCGGACAGATAGATGCGTTAATACGTCCATGTATATCAAAAAATAACAAACTGCTTGTTGTTGGGCTTGGAAACAGGAACGTAACAGCGGACTCACTGGGACCCGATGTTGTTGATAAATTAATAATAAACAGTCATATACATGGTGAAAAAGATGAAATTTCAGTCAGGCTGTCAGCATTATCTCCGGGAGTTATGGCACAGACAGGAATAGAGACTTCGAGCATAATAAAAGGGATAGCAGATGAGATTGATCCCGGAGTGATTATTGTTATAGATGCATTGGCTGCAAGAAACACACAGAGACTTAATAAGACAATCCAGATTTCAAACAGGGGAATTAATCCGGGGTCAGGCGTTGGAAATCACAGAACAGGGATAACATCGGATAATATAGGAGTTCCTGTGATTGCAGTGGGAGTGCCGACAGTAATAGATGCAGCAACGATAATAGGTGATGTAACGAAAGATTATGAAAATATTCCCAAACACCTTTCGGATATGTATGTTACACCGAAAGATATTGATGAAAATATACGGATTACAGCAGAAATTATAGCTGAATCAATAAATGAACTTGTTTATGCATAAAGTTTTACAGATGTTCATATAGATAGTGTAGCCGGGAATAAATCAGGCGGTGCATAGCGGAGGCGGGAAATGTCGGTGAAAAAATATAGACGTGCTGTTTTTTTGATAATAATGCTGATATTGACAATTGTGTTTTATTTTATTTTTTGTGGAGGTAAAAATGCAATTGGAAATGTTCTTGCCGGAGTAATAAGTGGTGCGGGAAATTTCCTTGCAGGAGAGTATGTGCCGTCATATACATTTTATGATTCGGTAGAATCACAGTCGGAATATACATTAAAGAATTCAATTTTAAATGATATTTATCCGACAGGTGAATATTACAGAATATATGCGGGGCAGGGCGAAGCGTGTGTATCATATGACGGTTATGTTGATACAATAGCACAGGTTGTAAATATAACAGGTCAGGATGATAATAAAGAAGATAATAACCAGAATCAGGAAAATGATGTTTCTGTGGAATCAGATAAAGCCACAGGTGGTGAAACAGAAAGTGAAAAAAGCACAAATATAATAGCTGCTGATACAGTTACGGGTAATGTCTATGACAGGCAGGATCTTAATGATTATAATTTCTGTCAGCAGTTTTATACTGTTACAAGCATTACGAGTCTTACAAAAGAAATATTCAGACCTTCAGAGTTTCTTGATAAAGATATGAAAATCACACATGATTCGTCAAGTCCGCAGATTCTTATTTTTCATACACATTCACAGGAAAAATTTGCGGATTCAACAGATGATGATTCAACATCAATACTTGGTGTTGGTGATTACCTCACAGAACTTCTGACCGGTAAAGGGTACAACGTTATACATGACAGGAGTGTTTATGATTATGTTGATGGTAAACTTGACAGGAGCAAGGCATATACTTATGCCGAACAGGGGATAGAATCAATTCTTGAAAGCAATCCTTCAATAGAAGTTGTTATTGACCTCCACAGGGATGGAGTGGCAGATACAACACATCTTGTGACGGAAGTTGACGGCAGGCAGATGGCTAAAATAATGTTTTTTAACGGAATAAGCTATAGCAATGTTAAGGGGAATATAAATTATCTGTATAATCCATACAGGGATGACAACCTGGCAATGAGTCTTCAGATGCATCTTATCGGGGAGGCATATTATCCTGGATTTCTTCGCAGAAATTATATTAATGCATACAGATACTGCCTCCATGAGCGTGCAAAATCAATGCTCATTGAGGCAGGAGCACAGACCAATACATTTGAAGAGGTAAAAAATGCAATGGAACCGCTGGCAGATATGCTTGATAAACTGCTTACAGGAGTAAGAGCATATTAAATGAGAAAAAATTATGCTTGATGTGTTATCATGTATATAATTTAATCAGTTAGGCATTGATATAATTTATCTATTGATTCATTAATTTTATCATCGGAGAGGGCTGAATAGTTAATTACCAGCGTATGGTCTATTGCAAGGCTTTTGTCTGCATAATATCCTGACAGACATGATATTTTAAGCCCTCTTTGCATAGCACGTTCAATAAGCTTTTCATCGCTAAGAGTGGTGTTTGCGTGAAGCAGAAAATGGAGTCCGGCATTTTCCTCATGAATAGTTATAATTGAGGAAAGAGGACTTTTATTTATAGCATCAATAAACATATCACGCTGGCGGCGGTAAAGAATTCTCGTGCGGTTTATATGTTTTTCAAAATACCCTTTATTAATAAAAGCAGCAAGTGTATACTGTTCAAAATTTGATACGGTACAGGCATAAAAATTAAGTTTTTCTTTAAAAAGCTGCATGAGCTGCCCTGGAAGCACCATGTAGCTTATTCTTATTGTAGGAGAGAGCGTTTTTGTAAATGTATTCATATAAATTACTTTTCCGGATACATCAATACTTTCAAGCGAAGGTATAGGTTTTCCTAAAAGCCTGAATTCACTGTCATAATCATCTTCAATTATGTATCGTGATTCGCAGTTTAATGCCCATCCAAGAATTTCATAGCGGCGTCCTATTGGAGTGACAATTCCGGTAGGGTAGTGATGTGATGGCGAAAGATGGAGAATATCCGCATTTCCGGCCTTTAATGCATCTATATTAACACCTTCTTCATCAATGGGAATGCTTACACATTTTACATTGTTGCTATTATAAATTTTGCGTATTTTTTCGTATCCTGGGTCTTCAACCGCAAATGTTTTATCGCGTCCGAGAAGCTGTATAATGAGAGTATAAAGATATTCAGTTCCGGCACCTATTATAATCTGTTCAGGATGTACATTCATGCCTCTAAATTCTTTTAAATGGCTGCATATGGCAGCTCGAAGCTCATATATTCCCTCCGATGGTGATGGCTGTAAGAGTGCATCACGTCTGTCAGCCATAATTTCTTTCATAAGTTTTGACCATGTGTAAAAAGGAAAATTATCGGCATTTATCCTGTTTGAAGCAAGGTCTGCAAAACAGTTGTCTGAAGGATTTGGTTTGATATGCAGATTTTTATAAACAGGAGATTTTACGGAAATATCTGCGTTACGTTCTTTAAATTCATTTTCATATGCCGGGATAAGTATCTGGCTGATATCAGATACATAGTAGCCCTTTTTGGGAATAGAATAAATATATCCTTCAGCGATAAGCTGTTCATAAGCATTTTCAACTGTGATTGTGCTTATTCCGAGATTCTTGGCAAAATTACGCTTGGATGGAAGTTTATATCCATTGGTCAGATTGTGCTTTAAAATATCGTCACGTATACATTTGTACAGATATTCATACATGCTGTCAGAACCTGTATTTTCAAAAGAATATGTAAGCATAAAATTACCTCTTTCAGTTATATTTAAAGAATAACAATTATTTAGCTCAATATACACTATTTGAAAAATTATGTCAAAATTACATCAAAAAATATCAAAAATATATTGACAATTAAATAAAATTAATATATAGTGAATATAAATTATTAATACTATTTATTTCTTGCACGAGTTTTCGTGTTCTTATTTGTATATATGCATAAGAGGCATATATACAAGTCGGTGCAGTCATTATACCTGCTTCTATTGCCTTATACAGGACTTTTCATTTTTATTCCATAAGGTTACAGATTTTTCGGGTAAGATTCCACTGGTGTTTATGTAAATATCCGTGTGTAAACGGTTTATTTAAATATTATATTAAAGGAGAGTAACTTATTATGGAGTACAGGGAGTTTCTGGAAAATGTACGAAAGGAGGTAGAATCAAGGTATGACAGTAATGTCAGCGTCACGCTTAATCATGTCATGAAAAATAACGGAACGGAGCTTGACGGCATTACAATAATGGAAAAAGATAAGAATATCGCACCTACAATATATATTAATTCTTTTTATGACAGATACAGGGAAGGGGTTTCTTTAAAAGCTGTTGTAAGTGAGATTATACGTATTTATAATCAGAATAAGAATTCAATTAATATTAATGCTGATTATTTTGAAAATTATGAAAATGTCAGAAAAACAATCGTATATAAGCTTGTCAATTATCAGAAGAATAAAAAACTTCTGGAAGATGTGCCATATAAAAGAGTGCTTGACCTTGCTGTAGTTTTTTACTGCCTGATAGAGCAAAGGAAAGGTGTGAGTGCAACGGCACTTATTCATAATGAACATTTAAGAATCTGGAATGTGACAGAGGATGAAATTTATAATGATGCATTGAAGAATACACCTGTTCTGCTTGCCGGCAGCATTGTGCCTATGAGTAAAATATTAAGTGAGATTGCAGGAACAGCTCCGGTTGATAATGACGAGAAAGTGTGTGAATACACAGGCGAAGACATTTTATATGTGCTCACCAATTCTTCAAGGGTAAATGGTGCCGCATGTATATTATATGATAATCTTCTTAAAAAATTTGCGAATGATGTACATTCTGATTTATACATACTTCCGTCATCTGTTCATGAGGTTATTATTGTTCCTAAAAAGAATGCATTTGATAAATCTGAACTTGCAGATATGGTAAGGGAAGTGAATGAACAGGGAGTTTCGCAGGATGAGATTCTGTCTGATAATGTGTATGAATATAACAGAAAGAATGGACTTATTACAATGTGATAAAAATAGTAGAAACAGATATTAAATAAAGACAGTATGTGCATGATGGGGGTCGAACCCACGGCCTTTCGCTCCGGAGGCGAACGCTCTATCCACTGAGCTACATGCACATGCTGTATTATTTTACATTATAAAAACAAAAAAAGCAAGATGGTTGAAATGACGAAATGATTTTGTTAAAATTATATTATTTATTAATAACAGGAATGAAAGCATATGGATGATGGAGTAAGAATTAATAAGTTCCTCGGTTCGGCAGGATATTGTTCGAGAAGAGAAGCGGACAGGCTTGTCGGTGAGGGACGTGTTTTTATAGATGGAAATATGGCAGATATGGGAAGCCGTGTTATGCCGGGACAGAAGGTATATGTTGATGGTAAGGCAGTTGTTCCGGAAGAAGAAAATATACTTATAGCAGTGAATAAACCAAGAGGAATAGTATGCACCACAACTGATAAACAGGGGGCTAATAATATAGTTGATTTTCTTGGATGTGACAAAAGAATTTACCCTGTCGGAAGACTTGACAAAGATTCAGAAGGCCTTCTTTTAATGACTAATGATGGTGAACTGATGAATAATATTCTCACGGGGAAAAATGAGCATGAGAAAGAATATATAGTTGAGGTAGATAAAAATCTTTCAGATGATTTTGAACGCAGAATGTCAGAACCGATGTATTTAAAAGAACTTGATAAAACGACAAGACCGTGCCGTGTTATTAAGACAGGGAAAAAAACATTCAGGATAATTTTAAAACAGGGATTAAACAGACAGATAAGACGTATGTGTTCCAATCTTGGATATAAAGTCGTAAAATTGAAAAGAATAAGAATAATGAATATAGAATTGAATGATTTGCCAGCTGGTGCAACAAGAAAAATTGAAGGCAGCGAATATGAAAAATTAATGAATCTTATCAATAAGAAATAAGGACAGAAAGTGGTAACGGAAATGACGGATTTGGAAAGAATTAAAGAGCTTGTAAGCATATTAAACAAGGCAGGAAAAAGTTATTATTCAGAAGGCGTTGAGATAATGAGCAACTTTGAATATGATAAGCTTTATGACGAACTTGTAAAACTTGAAGAAAAAACTAAGATTGTTCTTTCGGACAGCCCTACTGTTAATGTTGGATATGAAACGCTCAGTGAGCTTCCAAAGGAAAGACATGACAGTCCTATGTTAAGCCTTGATAAGACAAAAAATTCCGACGAGCTGGTGGACTGGCTTGGAAGCCAGAGAGGTCTGTTATCATGGAAACTTGACGGGCTTACTATAGTCCTGACATATGAAAATGGCGAACTTTTAAAAGCTGTAACAAGAGGAAATGGCGAAGTTGGGGAAATTATTACACAGAATGCAAAAGTATTTAAAAATGTTCCGTTGTTAATTCCGTTTAAAGGCAGACTTGTTATAAGAGGAGAGGCAATTATAACTTATTCTGACTTTGAAAAAATCAATGAAAAGATTCCTGAGATAGATGCAAAATATAAGAATCCAAGAAATCTTTGCAGCGGTTCAGTACGCCAGCTTAATAATAAGATTACTGAAGAAAGAAATGTAAGATTTTTTGCATTTTCGCTTGTTTATGCAGATGGACAGGATTTTAAGAATTCAAGGAAAGTACAGTTTGAATGGCTTAAAGAACAGGGATTTTCTGTAGTTGAATACAAAGAAGTGACATCAGAAAATCTCAAAGACACAATTATGTGGTTTGAAGATAAGATAAAAGATAATGATTTTCCATCAGACGGACTTGTAATATTGTATGATGATATCGCATATGGCGATTCACTTGGAAGAACGGCTAAGTTTCCACGTAATTCAATGGCATTTAAGTGGACTGATGAGACAGCCGTAACACATCTTAGAAAGATTGAATGGAGTGCGTCAAGGACAGGGCTGATAAATCCTATAGCGGTATTTGATACGGTTGAGCTTGAGGGCACAAAAGTTTCAAGGGCAAGTGTTCATAATATAAGCATTATGGAAGGCTTACAGCTTGGAATAGGTGATGAGATAAGTGTCTTTAAAGCTAATATGATTATTCCGCAGATAGCAGATAATTTTACAAGAAGCGGCAATGTTGAGATTCCTTTGGAGTGTCCTGTCTGTAAAGGAAAGACACAAATAAAGCAGATTAATGATGTCAAATCACTGTATTGTATGAATGAAGAATGTCAGGCAAAGCATGTAAAGAGATTTGCACATTTTGTTTCAAGGGATGCAATGAATATTGACGGACTTTCAGAGGCTACACTTGAGAAATTTATCCAGAATGGTCTTATAAAAGATTTTACGGATTTATATCATCTTGACAGGTATAAGGACATAATATCAGGCATGGAAGGATTTGGTGAAAAGTCCTGTGAAAATATTCTTAATGCTGTTGAACAGTCAAGAAAGACAATTATGGCAAAGGTTATATACAGTCTCGGAATTCCAGGAATAGGACTTTCAAATGCCAAGATGATTGTAAAAGCAATTGGTTCAGATAAAGAACAGCTTACGGCAGCAGACCGTCCGGCACTTGAAGCTGTAAAAGGTGTAGGAGCTGTACTTGCTGATGCATTTGTTTCATATTTTGAAAATGAGAATAACAGAGCATTATTTGAAAAGTTATTAAAAGAGCTGGATATTGAAAAAGAAGAAGATAATAATTCTGAAAATGCAGATGCTCTTGAAGGTAAAGTTTTTGTTATAACGGGTTCACTAAGTCATTTTAATAACAGAAATGAATTAAAAGACCTGATAGAATCAATGGGTGGAAAGGTCACAGGGTCTGTTACAGGTAATACAAGTTATCTCATTAATAATGATGTAACATCTACATCATCAAAGAATAAAAATGCATCAAAGCTTGGAATACCGATTATAAGTGAAGAAGAATTCCTCGATATTGCAGGCAGAAAAGATTTGATGTAATATACAGGTGTTATTAAATTTAGAAAAATTATGTTTACAGATTATATAAATTGATTTGGGAAAGGCGGAGGTTATGCCAATCAGGATACAGAGTGATTTGCCGGCAAAGGCGGAACTTGAGGATGAAAATATATTTGTCATGGATGAGAACAGGGCTCTTTCACAGGATTTCAGAGAGCTTAGAATAGTGATTCTTAATCTCATGCCTATAAAACAGGATACAGAGCTTCAGCTCTTAAGAGGACTTTCTAATACACCTCTTCAGATAGATGTGACATTTCTACAGATGGAGAGCCATGTTTCTAAGAATACGTCAGTTTCACATTTAAGAAAGTTTTATGTTACATTTCCGGAGATAATGAGAAAGAAATTTGATGGAATGATTATAACAGGTGCACCGGTTGAGAAGATGGATTTTGAGCAGGTAGATTACTGGGATGAGCTTACAAGAATTATGGAGTGGTCAAAGACTCATGTAACATCAACGCTTCATATATGCTGGGGTGCACAGGCAGGATTGTATTATCATTATGGAGTTAAGAAAGTGCTTCTGGATAAGAAACTTTCAGGTGTTTACAGACATCATGTAATGAATAAACGTGAACCGCTTGTACGCGGTTTTGATGATTTTTTCATGGCACCTCATTCGAGATATACAGAAGCCTGCCGTGAAGATATACTTTCTAATCCAAATCTTAAAGTACTTGCGGATTCCAAAGAAGCCGGAATTTATATTGTTATGGAAAAAGAAGGAAAACAGATATTTGTTATGGGACATCCGGAATATGACCGTGTAACACTTGATGGTGAGTATAAGCGTGATATTGAAAAAGGATTAGATATTGAACTCCCGGTTAATTATTATCCTGATGATGACTGTAACCGCAGGCCGGTTCTTTCATGGAGAAGCCATGCGAATAATCTTTATACGAACTGGCTTAATTATTATGTTTATCAGATAACTCCGTATATTCTTGAAGAGGATGTGTAAGATATGGCAGATGAAAAACAGACATTTACAGTTGCTGGATATAAGTTTGCAACTAAGGAAGAAGCACAGGATGCCAAAGATGAACTTAATGCAATAAAGTATCTGTCATCAAAGACAGATGGAAAAGACCCAAAACAGGTATATATGTTATACAACCAGATACTTGACAAACAGCTGTTTAATACGCCTGTCGGAATTGATTATTTAAAGGAACTTCAGCAGTTTTTATATATTAATAAAGATATTCCGAATGATAAAATAAGACCAATTCCGATTAATAATGAATTGAGCGAAATGCTTGATGAGAAGAAGATACCTTTAAAGGTAAAAGATGAGATAAGACAGTTAAAAAGAGATAAGAATAGATATAAGGATAAATATATAAAGTTAATGATTGTCAATATTGTCCTTGTTGTTGTTATAGCTGCGATGGCTGTTATTTTAAAGACTTCATCAACACCGACTGTAATAGATTATGAGAGAAAATTACAGGATAAGTATGCTACATGGCAGGAACAGCTTGAATCACAGGAAGCATCATTAAAGGCAAGAGAAAATCAGACACAGTCAAAACAAAATTAAAAATCTTCACATTTTAAACATATATTTGTTTTATATTTATTTTTAGTAAAAGGCAGAAGTCTTAGAGTGAAAATTAATAAAAACAGGAGATAGATGATATGGATAAAATAAAAGTTTTAGTTGTTGATGATGAGAGCAGAATGAGAAAACTTGTTCATGATTTTTTATCTAGAAGTAATTATGAAGTTATAGAGGCAGCTGATGGGGAAGAAGCCATAGATATTTTCTATGCTGATAAGTCTATTTCACTTATAATACTTGATGTTATGATGCCTAAGATGGATGGATGGGAAGTATGCCGACAGATTAGAAAAGACTCAAAAGTGCCAATTATAATGCTGACAGCAAAGAGCGAGGAAAAAGATGAATTACAGGGCTTCGACTGTGGTGCTGATGAGTATGTTTCAAAACCTTTCAGTCCAAAGATTCTGACGGCGAGAGTTGATGCACTCATAAGAAGAACTTATCAGATAGATAGTTCTGAAGTGTATGAAATAGGCGGAATTGAGATTGATAAGGCTGCACATATTGTAAGGATAGATGGAAAAGAGATTGATTTAAGTTTCAAAGAATTTGAACTTCTTACATATTTTGTTGAAAATAAAGGAATTGCGTTATCAAGAGAAAAGATTCTTAATAATGTCTGGAATTATGATTATTTCGGAGATGCAAGAACGATTGATACGCATGTAAAGAAGCTCCGCAAGAAGATGGGTGAAAAAGGTGACTGCATCCGCACGATATGGGGAATGGGATATAAGTTTGAAGTTTAAAGGAAGAGACAGATATGGGAAGACATTCTATTAAGTTTAAAATTACTTTAATGCTTACAATTATTATTTCAAGCCTTCTTGTGCTGCTTATGATATTAAACAGTACAATGTCAGAAAAGTTTTATCTGAATGGACGCAGGAAACAGATGCTTGAGGGGTATACTTATATTAATAATACAATAGTTTCATACACGGGCGGGACACTCGGCAAGGATGAGATGCAGGATAAGATAGAGCAGTTTGCGTCAGGTGCGGCTATTTCTGTAATAGTTATAAACAGTGACTGGACAACGCTTTATACTAACTGTAATGGTGAAGCTGAGATGGTTGAAAGACTCAGAATGAGTATGTTTAACAGAGACGTGTTTGGAAAACAGGACAGTTATGATAATTCTAATATACAGGACGATAAACAACAGGATGACAAACAACAGCCGTCAGATGATGATATAAAAGATGACGATAAAAAGTTCCCAATGAAAGATAGAAATGGCGGTTCGCTTTCTATAAATATGGAGCAGAGCGGAATTGCAGAAAAGCGTGAGATTATAAAAGAAACTGATAAATATACACTCCAGAAAGTGTATGATGAACGACTTTCAGATGACTATTATGAACTCTGGGGAACGCTTGATAATGGATGTTCTATTATGATGCGTGTTGCAATTCAGGGAATTAAAGATAATGTAAGTATTTTTAATAAGTTTGTAACTTATATCGGACTTGTAGTATTGGCAGCAGGAATTGCAGCAGCCTATGTATTATCCGGATATATTTCCAAACCAATTAAGGAACTTTCAAATCTTGCTGAGAGAATGGCAGATATGGATTTTGATGCGAGATATACAGGGAGTGATAAGGGTGAGATAGGCATATTGGGAAAGAGCATGAATAATATGTCAGAAAAACTGGAACAGAATATTTCACAGTTAAAGACTGCCAATCTTGAACTAAAAAAAGATATTGATAAAAAAGAAAAACTCGAACAGATGCGTTCAGATTTTTTGTCCAATGTATCGCATGAATTAAAGACACCGATAGCACTTATTCAGGGATATGCAGAAGGATTAAAGGAAGGAATATCTGACGACCCTGAAAGCATGGAATTTTATTGTGATGTAATTATTGATGAATCAAATAAAATGAATGAGATGGTAAAGAAGCTTCTTACACTTAACCAGATTGAATTTGGTGATGAGGAGACAGTTCTTGAAAGGTTTGATATAGTAGAACTGCTTAATTCAGTTATATCTGCCAATACACTTCGTGCATCACAAAAAGATATATCTATTACATTTTCTGCACCGGAAAAAAATATGTATGTCTGGGCGGATGAATATAAGATAGAAGAGGTTGTGACAAATTACATCAGCAATGCCATAAATCATTGTGATTTTGATATGAAAATAGTCGTCAGGACACAGAGAATCGGCGACAATATAAGAGTGTTTGTATTTAATACCGGAAAGCATATTCCTGATGAAGACATAGATAATATCTGGATAAAGTTCTATAAAGTTGATAAAGCAAGAACAAGAGAGTATGGCGGTAATGGAATCGGACTTTCTATAGTAAAGGCAATTATGGATTCACTTGGCAAGGAATGTGGTGTCATGAATGTCGATGGTGGAGTTGAGTTCTGGTTTGACCTTGATGCAAAGGCGTGATATAATAATAAACAGCTTTAGGCTAATATTTTTTTGGGAGTTGTAAGCAGATGAAGAGATTAGCAGCATTAGGACTTGTATTTGTATTGATGTTTTCATTTACAGGATGTAAAGGTGATATAGAGCTTAACAAAGAAGATAATGACCATGTGGCAGAATATATTGCCGGTGTACTTCTTAAATATTCATATGAAAATGAATGGGAATATCAGAAGTTAAAGAATTCGGCATTGACTAATTATCAGAATTCAGTATCAGGCAGCACACAGACTTCATCTGGTAATACGAAAGCTAATTCAGGTTCGAAAAATACAGCTTCGACATCGGGAAGTATATCACAGACAGGTTCTGCGGGTACATCGCAGTCTGGTCTGGGAGTTATGGAACAGTTTGCATCTGCATTAGGTCTTGACAATGCCCAGATTACATATAAGACATATCAGGCAGGAGACAGATATCCAACAGATGAATATTCAATTTCTGTTCCTGCAAAGAGTGGATGTAAAGTTGTGGCACTTGAATTTGAAATAAAAAATAATGGAAGCTCGCAGATAACAGCCAATACATCATCAAAAGGTGTTTCAATAAGATTAACAGTTGGAGATAAGACTGTTGCAGAATCAGCCACATTATTAAAGAATGATATTTTACAATTGAAAAATGTCAGCATTAATGCAGGCTCATCATATACAGCAGCAGCAATTTTCCAAGTGCCTGAAAGCAATATATCAGCAATATCAGGAGCGACAGCTGTTATTTCTGTAAATGGTGCGTCTATAGGCACAATTAATATCCAGTAAAAATATAAAATGTATATAAAAATACCCTCAAAGATGTAACTGACTTTGAGGGTGTTTTTTTATGGTTCAGCCGGATAAACCGGAGCGTTAAGAACTTTTTCCATTGTATATTCTTCAGCTTCAGCTTCAGTAAGCTGATGGACATATGGCGGTCTTTTTTGTGGAACGTATCCTTCACCATGACAATTATATTCTGCATAATAGCATGTATCATGGGATTCTTCTTTGTTCCAGTCACTAAAACCGGTCTCTGTAATCTGACCGCTCATTTCACAGTTTAAAAAGACAGCTTTTGCATATATACGCCAAGGACGGCTGAGCATTACAGTTCTGTCTGGGCAGTTGCCTGTAAGGCGGCAGTGGTCAAATACATAACCATATTTCTGGTTGGAATATGTAGAAGGAGCTGTATAATAGCTGTTTATTTTTTCATTGCGGTTAAGTGCATATAATTCACAATTTTTAAAATAAGCAGTGGCACTTCCAAATATAAAATCAATTTCGCCGCAGATATAACAATCTTCGTAGAGCTGTCTTCCTGGAATTCTTTTAGCAAATTCTGTAGGACCGGTAAAACCACCGGGTTCTTTTTCTTTTAATGGAAGAGGTCCTGTAAATAATGTGTCCTGATGACCAAGCATACGGCAGTTTTTAAAATGTATGTCATCACCTTCCGCATACACAGCAACAGCCTGACCTACATCAAGTCCGAAGCCGGATGAATTTTCAAATGTAATATCAGATGCACAGAAATGATTGGCATTGACAAAAAAAGTATATGAACGGAAAGTTCCTCTTTTGATGCCGTCATCCATTATCATTCTGGCATAATAATTGTTGGTTATAATAGTATCTTTTGCAGATTCACCTTTTAAGGTGACATTGTCAAGTTTGATTTCCACGCGTTCATTATATATACCATTTTTTATGTAAATTATTTCAGGAGTAGATTTAATGCTGTCAACAGCAGCCTGAATACTGGTAAAATCACCTGTGGAATCTTTTGCAACGGTAATCATTTGATGCATGCCTCCAAAAGTTAATATAATTCATTTAAACATAGTATAACATATTTTAGGATATAATGGCTATAGAGAAATATGTTTATAAAAATAAATTCGGATATAGACTTTTTAATAAATTAAGCGTATACTTCACATATTAAATATAAAATTAAGGACTAAAAGTTATGCTTACATTTAAAGAAGATATTAAAGATACACAGATTTACCTTGGACTTCGTAAAAAAGTCGGCTGGATAGAATTAAATCCGGTTCAGGCACAGAGAGCATTAGATAACAGCATGAAAATAATAACAGTGTATGATGATGACAAGCCTATAGGAATGGGAAGAATAGTAGGTGACGGAGCGGTTATCTGTTATATACAGGATTTGATTATTATACCTGAATATCAGGGAAAGCATATAGGAAGCCGCCTTATTGATAAACTTATAGAATATGTTAACAGTCTTATTATACCTGACAGCCGCATGATGTTATGCCTCATGTGTGCAAAAGGAAGAGAAGAATTTTATACTAAGCATGGATTTATAGCCAGACCGACATCTGAACTTGGTCCGGGAATGATTCAGTACATATTAAAGTAAAGTATTATAAAAACGGATGTGATTTACATTGATATATGTAAAATTCACATCCGTTCTTTATATCTGTCCGAGAAATTGTCTCAAATCAGCTCATACCGGTATTTAATAATTATTGATTATGCAAGAAGAGTCTTTACATATTCAGCGAGCTTGTCACATTTGCAGTTAGCAAAGAAGAGTTCCTGGAACTTTTCACCTGCAACAGCACCTTTAACAAGATCCTGGTCAAGGTTCTTTAAGATATCAATAAGGCTGTCCTTGAAAGCAACCTTTCTTACTTCATCAAGAATCTTTTTGTTTCTCTGTTCCGGAATAACTCTTTCCTTAGGATAGCCACCACCTGGTTCGCCTTCAAAAAGTTTTTCAAAAATATATGTAAGATTTAATTCGGCACCCCAGCCAAAACCTTTTGCAAAAGGAAGAGCGATAGCATTACCATCGTTAATCTGCATGAACATATATGCATCAGAAGGGTCAACAACATGTCCGCATATTACGCCAGGGAATGAGTTGAGTGCGAGCATGGCACCTTCACCTGTGCCGCATCCGGTTACAACAAAATCAGCAGCACCGCTGTTAAGAAGGATAGCAGCAAGGATACCATTCTGTACATATGTAAGCTGTGCTTTATCATCAGCTGAGTACATACCATAGTTATCAACTTCAAATCCCTTAGAATCAGCTACCTTCTTGAGTGTAGAATAAATCATGTCATTCTTTGCAGCCTGACTGTTTTCATTAATTAATGCAATTCTCATTATACAAAAACCTCGTCTTTCTTAGTTGATTATGTAGAAAATATTTTTTCTGCACATATAGTTTAACTATAATCAAAAAAGCTGGTTTTGTCAACAGTAATGAATAATGAACTATGCAAAATAGCGGTTTTGCTTTATATAAAAATATATGTTATTATAACTTTTACCGGAAAAATCAAGACAGATTTAATTATAGATTATAAATTAAAAGATTGGAGAATAAAATATGGATAACAATAATCAGGCAGCTTTTATGGGGGCATTAAACAGCCTTAAAGAATATGCAAAAGTTAATGGAAATATAGTTACAAAGCAGGATGTTGAGAGTTATTTTAAAGACCTTGGACTTGATGATTCAAAGTATCAGATGATAACAGGTTATCTTCTTGCCAATGATATTACAGTCAAGGGTGAGAACGGTGTTGACAATGAATTTCTTAACATGCTTGAGAAATCTGCTGTAAAGCAGACAGAAGAGCTTGAAGAGGAAGTTGCAGAAGAGACGGTATTTGTCACAGATGAAGATTATGAAAAAGATGAAAAATATATACAGATGTATATGGAAGATTTAAAAGATGTAGAGGAATTGTCTGATACAGGAAGAGCATTTCTGCTTATGAATATTGTCGAAGATAATGATAAAGAATCATTAAGCCTGCTGTCACAGTCATTTCTAAAAAAAATAGTAGGGTGGATTGAGCCTTTCAGAAGAAAAGGAGTGCTTGCAAGTGATTTAATACAGGAGGCCAACCTTGCGATGATGGCTTATATAGGTGAAAAGCATTTCCTTAATAATTATGAGTGGAAGGATAAGATAAAAGAAGGAAATACACAGGATTTGATAAACGTTCTTGAAGAAATTGAAAAAGAAGTAAAGTCAGAAATAGAAGGAAGTTTACGCATGATGATTGATGAGCAGAATATGTCCAACAAAGCTGCGGCAAAAGTCCTTGGAAAAGTAAATCTTGTAAATGACTGGGCAAAAAGGCTTAAAGAAGAACTTGAAAGAAAACCTACAGTTGATGAACTTGCTGAAAAAATGGGAATATCAAAAGAGAATGTAATGGAAGCGATAAGACTTTCGGCAGAAAATATTGAAGATATTGATATAAGAGCATAATTTTAATTTTTTTGCATACCATATTGTATGAGCAGCAGATGTATGATATAATAAGCGAAAAGAAAGCCATGACAGGTCAGACTGTTTATGGTGAACGTAAACGATTAATCGTATTTTAATTTAATATTTATATTCCTGGGATGTTCGACAGCCTGTCATATTTTGATCCTACATTTTTTCGTCGGGATTCCTATATTTTCATGCTAATGTCAAGCCTCCTTTGTCAGTGGAAGGCAGCGGTATGTGTGCGGTAACCCACCTGGCTTTGGCTAGGAGTCGAAAAAGATGGGAACGGCATTTTGGGAATTATAAGAGCTGTATGGGAGTAACCATCCAGCTCTTTTCTTTTGCCTGACAGCTGCAAAGCCAATGCCATCACCGGATAACGGCATTTGTACGATGACTTTGCCACTTGGGTTCTAATAAAAAATTCTTCCGAATATACTAAATATTATCAGGCATGTACTTGTGTGCCATTGAAGGGAGAAATCTTCACATGAAAACACGCTATGCTAAAAGAAGAAAAAAGTTAAAAATAATGGTGTTTATTGTTCTTGTATCAATTGGAATCCTTTTTGCATTATTTGTTAAAAAAAATAAAAGCGAACATGAAGGCATTAATATGGCACAGGCATGTAAAGTGATAGCGTATGCCTGCGGATACCAGCCGTCTGACGGTCATGGTAATTACTGGTATGATGAATATATTGATTATGTGCGTGAAAAGCAGATATTTACAGACTTTAAAGCCAAGGATGCTTTTACACGGAAATATGCAAAAGAATTATTTTCATATTGCGGTGTGAATTTTACGGAAGAACTGTATTCATACGATACATTTTCAAATGAGCAGTTTTCACAATTGATTTATGAGTTGAAAGATTTTTTCAGTAGTGGAGATAATTTATCATGGGTGGAAGCAGCGGTAGTTGCAACTCCTGACATGGACAGTCAGCTGTCAGGATGGAGTGTGTGCACAGACAAAGGAATTTATTCATTTAAAGGTCTGAAGCTTTCAGGTAAAGTTGATAAAAATTGTGTGTTCCTTACATGTGGCAGTGAAATTCTTATGTTTGTAAAAGAAACAGGAACAGAAGTGATATATAAAAATGTATGGATTTATAAAATTGAGAATAACAAAATGTATATTGATTTGTATGGTATAAAACGTAAGTTTCAGGTAGGAAATATTGAAAATATAGGAAGTGCCCTGGCAGATGTTTCACTTGAAAACAAAAAGATTGATGCAATTAATCTGAAAAAGGATACAATATCCGGAAAAGTACTGTCTGTAAGTGATGAATACATAGAAATTACAGGATATGGAAAAGTTTTTGTTGATAATAATTTTGTGAGATACAATCTTACTGATTATTCCGCAGACAGAGATGTAAATAATATTGTTATAGGTTATGATTTGCAGGATTTCATTGTGGCCGGAGGAAAAATCTGTGGTGCATTTTTATCTAAAGGATTTTCTCCGGGAAATATAAGAGTTCTGCTTAAAACTACAGGATATGCTGATATATTTCATAATAAAGTTTCAGTTACTTCTGACAATGGGTATAAGGTGTGCTTTGATGAAAAAGAAATACATGTTGATGCGGGAAATATATCTGAATTTGATATTTCGGATTCAAAATTTGACAATGGCAGAATAGAGATAAAACCCGATACGGCAGATGGAAAGATAAAAGTGACAAATATTTCACGAAGTCAGGGTAATCCTGAATATTATGGCATTATAGAACTGTCTTTATGGGATGAAGGAATAGTTATAATAAATGAGACAGATATTGAACAGTATCTTAAAACTGTTGTACCAAGTGAAATGCCTGTAAGTTTTGGTGTTGAAGCGTTAAAAGTGCAGGCAGTGTGTGCGAGAAGTTATGCGTATAAACATCTTACCAATGTAGGTTATGCATTATATGGTGCACATGTTGACGACAGCACACAGTTTCAGGTTTACAATAATAATTTGGAATTTGATGCATCAAATCAGGCAATTCTTGCGACAAAAGGCGAGATGTTAAGATATGGTGATGATGTTGTTCAGGCATATTATTATTCGACATCGTGCGGCAGTGGCACAGATGTGACATTGTGGGGCTCATCAAAGGAAAGTTATCCGTATTATGAAAGCCGTGATATAGGAAGCAGTGAAAGAAATATTAATTATATGGATGAAGAATCCTTTGCTTCGTTTATAAAACAGAAGTATGACAGTGATTATGACAGCACATGTAATTATTACAGGTGGAAAATGACTGTGAGTGACAAAGATTTGAGCAGCTCGTTTGATTCAAAGATATCAGATGTGGGGATTATACAGAATATATATGTCAGGAAAAGAGTATCAGGTGGAGCTGCCGTAAGCGTTGTTGTTGAAGGTGATAAGAATACAGTTACGCTTGACAGTGAATCACTTATAAGGCAGGCATTTGGAAATGCTGCAGTGACGCTTGAGACAAATGGCGGAACTGTCAATACACCATATCTTCCAAGTACATTCTGTATATTTGAAAGCCAGGAAAAAGATGGTGAAAAATATTTTGTGATTACGGGAGGCGGTTTCGGACATGGCATAGGCATGAGCCAGAATGCCGTAAATGCCATGACAAAACGAGGTATGAGTTACAAAGATATATTAGAGTTCTTCTATCCAGGAACCAAAGTCGCCTGAACGTTTTTTTGTAAGAAACATATTAAGTTCAGCACCCAAGAAAACAATTATCATACAGAAATACATCCACATAAGGGCAAAAACCAGTGTTGAAAGGCTTCCGTACATAAGAGAAAAATTAGGTGAATGGTTTACATAAACTGAGTAAAAATATGAAAACAGAAACCATCCTGTTGCGGCAAATACAGCACCGGGAAGCTCATTGAAAAAAGTTGTCTTTCTGTTGGGAACATATTTATACATGCATAAAAATATAACCATTAATACACAAGGGAAAAGCAATGCCCTGTTGTGCAGTATGGCGGTAAATGTATTTGCAACTTTAGGAAGAAATAATCCGATTATCGAAACAAATTTGTCACCGAAAACCATAAGTACAAGCGTAAGAAGTATGCTTAATAAAAATATAAGTGTGTAAACAGTTGATATGATTCTTGAAATAAACCAGTTGCGGTGTCTGTGTGAACCGTATATTGAATTAAGGCATTGCATTATTGAGAGAAATCCCTTTCCGGCTGACCATAAAACAACGACAGCCGTAATAGAGACTATTGCAATGCTCGAATTATTGTATACATCGTTGATGATAGTTTCAAAGACAGGTTCTATCTGCGGTGGGGCAACAGCACGCAGTACCTCTATTATCGTATCAGGTGTAACCGGAAGGTAATGTATAAGGCTCATAAGTATTATCAAAGCCGGAAAAAATGATAACAGCATATAAAAACATGACTGTGCCGCATAGCTTGTTATGGAGTCTTTTGATAATTTGGATGCTATCTGTTTGATTGTTATAATAATAGTATTCATTAAATCTCCATTTCTAAATAAATAATCATAAAAATAAGTATATATCATCAGAAGAATTTTTTCAATCTGCTTGTACTTGCAATAAGTTTTATTTTTGGTTACAATATAAGTTGCGTTTTTATATTGTATGAAGATGTATGTATACATATGTGCAGCAATATAAAGATTTATATCAAATTAAAACGGAGCCGCAGTATGGGAATAAATGTAAAACTTCAGGTGTTTGAAGGGCCGCTTGACCTGCTTTTACATCTGATTGATAAAAATAAAGTGAATATTTATGATATTCCGATTGCAATGATAACAGAGCAGTACATGGAATATGTCAATCAGATGGACAAAGAAGACCTTAATGTTGTCAGTGAATTCCTTGTGATGGCTGCGACACTGCTTGACATAAAATCAAGAATGCTTCTTCCAAAAGAAGTTAATGAAGAAGGAGAAGAGGAAGATCCAAGAGCAGAGCTTGTTGAAAAACTTCTTGAATATAAGCTTTTTAAATATATGTCGTATGAATTAAAAGACAGGCAGATGGATGCAGAAAAGTCATTTTACAAACGTCCGACAGTTCCGAAAGAAGTTGAGGCTTACAGACCACCTGTTGATTTGAATGAGCTGATTGGTGATACGACGCTTGCAAAATTAAATGCAATTTTTCAGGATGTACTAAAACGTCAGGAAGAAAAGGTTGACCCTATAAGAAGCAAGTTTGGCAAGATTGAAAAAGAAGAAGTCAGCATGTCGGAAAAGCTTGTTCAGGTTCAGGATTTTTTAAGGACACACAAAAAGTTTTCATTCAGGGAAATGCTTTCAAAGAATTCTTCAAAAGTTTCTGTTATAGTTACATTTCTTGTAATGCTTGAACTTATAAAGACAGGTTTTGTAGAAGTACATCAGGAGAGTACATTTGGAGACATTGATATTAATGTTGTAAAAGACCCAGAGCTGATAGATGAGATAATAGTTGAAGAATAGAGGAATTGGTTTAAATGGATTTGGATAGAATAGAAGCTGTTATAGAAGCAGTGTTATTTACGATGGGCGATTCGGTTGAAGTTGAAAAACTTGCTGCTGCCATAGAGCATGACGTTGATACAACAAGAAAAATAGTACATAATATGATGGATAGATATGAGGCCGCAAACAGGGGAATAAGAATAATTGAACTTGAAAATGCATTCCAGCTTTGTACAAAGACAGAATATTATGATGAACTTATAAAAGTTGCAAGCCAGCCAAGAAAATATGTTCTTACGGATGTTTTGCTTGAAACACTTTCAATTATAGCTTATAAACAGCCAATAACGAAACTTGAGATTGAAAAAATAAGAGGCGTAAGCTGCGACCATGCCGTAAATAAGCTTGTAGAATATGGGCTTGCAAAGGAACTTGGACGTCTTGACGCTCCCGGAAGACCAATGCTTTTCGGTACTACAGAGGATTTTTTACGAAGCTTTGGTGTTCAGTCAATAGACGAACTTCCTGTAATCAGCGAAGATCTTGTTGAAAAGTTCAAGGATGAGGCACAGATGGAACTTGAAGCGCAGCAGCGTGATTTGGAAAGCGGTAATTCAGATGATGATAACCAGCTTACACTGGATATATAAATTATTCTTTTAGCCATTCAGGCAGAAACGGAGGCAGTACAATGGAAAGAAAGAATGCATGGGAAAAGTATGATGAATCAGGGAAGAAAGATGTTTTTGGATTTTCTGAAAAATACAGGAAATTTATTTCTTCCTGCAAAACTGAACGCGAATGTGTAAAGGAGTCTGTAGAGCTTGCAAAGGCAGCGGGATATAAAGACCTTTATGAAGTTATAAAAAATAACGAGACACTTTCAGCAGGTGATAAAGTATATGCCGTTAATATGAATAAAGCTATAGTTCTTTTTTCAATAGGAAAAAAGCCTATGGAAGAAGGACTTAACATTCTTGGAGCACATATTGATTCACCGCGCCTTGATATAAAACAGAATCCGTTATATGAAGACAATGGTCTTGTTTTAATGGATACACATTATTACGGAGGCATTAAGAAGTACCAATGGGTAGCACTTCCACTTGCACTTCATGGTGTTGTTGCATTAAAAGACGGAACAAGTGTTGAAGTTTGTATAGGTGAAAAAGAAGATGATCCTGTGGTGGGAGTTTCAGACCTTCTTATACATCTTGCATCTGAGCAGATGACAAAAAAGGCAGATAAAGTAGTTGAGGGTGAGGATTTAAATGTCCTTGTTGGAAGCATGCCGGCAGTTAAGAAAACAGATGATTCTGACAGTGAAAACAATCAGGATGTTAAGGAAGAAAAGGAAAGAGTTAAGGCAAATATACTTTCACTTTTGAAAGAAAAATATGGAATAGAGGAAGAAGATTTTCTTTCAGCAGAGCTTTGCGTAGTTCCGGCAGGTCCGGCGAGAGATTACGGCTTTGATAAGAGCATGATAATGGGTTATGGACATGATGACAAAGTGTGTGCATATCCTTCACTTATAGCACAGCTTGAATCGGTAAAACCTGAAAAGACAAGTGTATGCATTCTTGTAGATAAAGAAGAAATAGGAAGTGTCGGTGCGACCGGCATGCATTCAAGATTTTTTGAAAATATGGTTGCAGAAGTGATGGATAGATGCGGACAGTATTCCGAACTGAAATTAAGACGTACACTCACTAATTCATGCATGCTTTCATCAGATGTAAATTCTGCATTTGACCCGAATTATGCCAATGTAAATGAAAAGAAGAACACAGCATATTTCGGAAAAGGCGTAGTATTTATGAAGTATACAGGCTCAAGAGGCAAGAGTGGTTCAAATGATGCCAGTGCAGAATATATTGGTAAATTAAGAAAAATAATGGATGATAACAATGTTTCTTTTCAGACAGCCGAACTTGGCAGGGTTGACCTTGGCGGCGGTGGAACGATAGCTTATATACTTGCTAATTACGGAATGAATGTTATTGATTCAGGTGTCGGTGTGCAGAATATGCACGCACCATACGAAGTTATAAGCAAGGTTGACCTTTATGAGGCATATAAGAGCTACAAAGCATTTTTAAAGGACGCTTAAGGTAATAATGGTGAGAGACTTTTTTCTGAAAATTTATTGGAATTGGAGATAAATATGAAGTGGAACAGATATACGATTAAGACAACAACTGAGGCAGTTGACCTCATAAGCTGCATGCTTGCAGAGCTTGGAATTGAGGGAATAGAAATTCAGGATAATGTACAGCTTACACAGGAAGAAGCAAAAACGATGTTTGTAGATTTCATTCCTGAACTTCCGCCGGATGACGGAACGGCAAAGGTTAATTTTTATATAGACGCCGATGAGGATGATAATACAATACTTGGAAAGGTTGAAGAAGGCCTTGAAGAGTTAAGAACTTTTGTAAATGTTGGTGATGCAACCGTAACAGAAAGCCAGACAGAAGATAAAGACTGGATAAACAACTGGAAACAGTACTGGCATACATTTACAATAGGAGACCTTTATATAAAGCCTACATGGGAACCTGTGACAGACGAGATGAAAGGACATCAGGTGCTTTCAATCGACCCGGGTACAGCGTTCGGAACAGGTTCACATGAGACAACAAGAATGGTAATATTACAGCTTCAGAAATATATAAAAGGCGGCGAGGAAGTCCTTGATGTAGGATGCGGAAGTGGTATTTTATCTGTTGTGGCATTAAAATACGGTGCAAATCATGCACTTGGAACAGACCTTGACCCTAATGCAATTATTGCTTCGGAAGAAAATGCACAGCAAAATGATATTGCACCGGAAAAGCTTGAAGTTATAGAGGGTAATATTATTGACGACAAGGCAGTGCAGGACAGATGCGGATATGAGTGTTATGATGTAGTATGTGCCAATATTCTTGCAGATGTGCTTGAACCTTTATCAGCAGAGATTACACAGCATATGAAGCCGGGAGCTTATTTTATAACATCAGGAATTATTGATACAAAAGAGCAGGAAGTGGCAGAGTGTTTCAAAAAGAATCCTGAGCTTGAGATAGTTGAGATAAATCACGACGGTGAGTGGGTTAATATAACAGCAAGGAAAAGAGGTATATAATGTATCATTTTTTTGCACAGCATGAAAATATCCATGATACTTATATTGATATTACAGGTGATGATGTCAATCACGTAAAAAATGTTTTAAGAATGAAAACGGGTGATGAACTTCTTATAAGCAGCGGAAGCAATGTAGACTATTATTGTCACATCAGTGAGATGACAGATGATAATATAAGAGCCGAAATAGACAGCATTGATGAAGAAGGCAGGGAATTGGGCATAAAGGTATGGCTGTTCCAGGGACTTCCCAAAGGCGATAAAATGGAGCTTATCATTCAGAAAATGACAGAGCTCGGAGTATACAGAATTGTTCCTGTTTCCATGAAACGCAGTGTTGTAAAGCTTGATAAGAAAAAAGCGGATTCGAAAGTAAAACGCTGGAATATGATTAGCGAGTCAGCTGCAAAGCAGAGTAAAAGAAGCATAATTCCGGAGATTATGCCTGTATGCACATTCAACGAGGCATTGGAAATGTCGCAGCAATTAGATGTTAAACTGCTTCCATATGAATGTGCCGATGGAATGGCAAAGACGAAAAAAATCATAGAAAACCTGAAAGGCAATGAAAGTATAGGAATATTTATTGGTCCTGAGGGCGGATATGATTTGGACGAGCTTTCAAAGGCAAAAGAAGAGGGCTGGGAAGAGATTACGCTTGGCAAGAGAATTCTTCGTACCGAAACGGCAGGAATGATGCTTATGTCAGTGCTTATGTATATGAATGAAAAATAAATTAATATAATATGCGAATGAGGTGAAAAAATGGAAGCATATCTGGATAATGCTGCAACGACGAGGGCTGCCGATGAGGTTGCAAAGGTCGTAACAGATATTATGCTTAATGATTACGGCAATCCTTCATCAAAACATTCAAAAGGTTTTGATGCGGAAAAGCAGGTTAAGCAGGCTGCACAGATTATAGCAAAAACACTTAAATGTGATGAAAAAGAGATTTTGTTCACATCTGGCGGAACAGAGTCAAACAATATGGCAATTATAGAAAGTGCCATTGCTAATAAAAGACGTGGAAATCATGTCATAGTTTCAAGCGTCGAACATTCTTCTGTAAAAGAACCGTTCAGATACCTTGAGGAAAATGGATTTAATGTGACATATCTTCCTGTTGATAACAGAGGGCTCGTATCTGTTGATGCTTTAAAAGAAGCACTTGACGAAGAGACAATACTTGTATCTGTAATGCTTGTAAATAACGAGATAGGAACAATTGAACCTGTTGAGAAAATTGGAAAAATAGTAAAAGATTACAATAAAGATATAATTTTCCATGTTGATGCAATACAGGCATATGGTAAAATGCGTATATATCCGAAGAAAATGAATATCGATCTCCTTTCTGTAAGTGGACATAAAATTCACGGTCCAAAGGGAACTGGATTTTTATTTATTAAAGATAAGACCAAAATAAAGCCGCTTATACTCGGAGGAGGACAGCAGCGTGCAATGCGTTCCGGCACAGAAAATGTTCCCGGAATAGCTGGACTTGGAAAGGCAGCAGAACTTATTTATACAAAAGATTTTGATGAAAAAGTCGATAAAATGTATGAATTAAGAGATTATTTTGTGTCAGAACTTGAAAAGCTTGATGGTGTGCATATAAATGGAATGAGAGGACGTGAAAGTGCACCGCATGTTGTCAGTGCGGGATTTGAAGGTGTACGTGCAGAAGTTCTTTTGCATGCACTGGAAGATAAAAATATATATGTATCATCAGGTTCGGCATGTTCATCAAACAAGCCGGGACTCAGTTCGACACTTGTCGCAATAGGAACAAAAAAAGAACTGCTTGATTCAACAATAAGATTCAGCTTCTGTTTTGAGACGACAAAAGAACAGCTTGATTATACTCTGGAGGCATTAAAAGAACTGCTTCCTGTGTTAAGAAAATATAAAAGAATGTAAATGGAGAGAAAAATGTACAAAGCTTTTTTGATTAAATATGGTGAGATAGGTGTTAAGGGAAAAAACAGATACCTTTTTGAAGATGCACTTGTGCGTCAGATAAGATATGCACTAAAAGAAGTAGATGGAGAATTTAACGTAACGAAAGAGAACGGAAGAATTTATGCAACAGCAGTTTCAGATTTTGATTATGATGAAGCGGTTGCAGCTTTAAAGAGAGTTTTTGGTATTATCGGAATCTGTCCGGTTGTCCAGATTGAAGATAACGGATTTGATGACCTTGCAAAACATGTTGTTGAATATTTTGATGCAACATATCCAGACAAAAATATTACATTTAAGGTAAATGCGAGAAGAGCACGCAAGAATTATCCTATGGATTCAATGGAGATAAATATGGAACTCGGCGGAAGACTTCTTGATGCATTTCCTGAGCTTAAAGTAGATGTTCACAAGCCTGAAGTTCTTTTACAGGTGGAGATAAGAAATAAAATAAATATTTATTCTGTCGAGATTCCGGGACCGGGAGGCATGCCTATCGGAACAGCCGGAAAGGCAATGCTTCTTTTATCGGGTGGTATCGACAGTCCTGTTGCAGGCTATATGATCGCAAAAAGAGGTGTCCAGATTGAAGCAACATATTTCCATGCACCTCCATATACAAGCGACAGGGCAAAGCAGAAAGTAGTTGACCTTGCTAAGCTTGTGTCAAGATATTCAGGTCCTATGGTACTTAATGTAGTTAATTTTACAGATATCCAGCTTGCAATTTATGAAAAGTGTCCGCATGATGAACTTACAATTATAATGAGAAGATATATGATGAGGATTGCAGAGGAACTTGGAAAGAAGAGCGGCTGCCTCGGGCTTATTACAGGTGAGAGTATCGGTCAGGTTGCAAGCCAGACAATGCAGAGCCTTTACTGTACAAACGAAGTGTGTGAGATGCCTGTATTCCGTCCGGTTATCGGTTTTGATAAGCAGGAAATTATCGATTTATCTGAAAAAATCGGAACATATGAGACTTCAATCCAGCCATTTGAGGACTGCTGTACAATATTTGTAGCAAAGCATCCGGTTACAAAGCCAAATCTTAATATCATTAAAAATGATGAGAAACATCTCGATGACTGCATAGAAGAAATGTTAAAGACAGCAATTGATACAGTTGAAAGAATTGAAATTAAATAATATTAATAATAATATAAGAAAAGCGGCAGAGATTTTTCTCTGCCGCATATGTAACTAAAAATAATAATATACAGATTATTTGAAATTATACCATGTATGGTGCAAGAACTGCCAGTATAGTATCAATATCTGTATCAGCATGGATATTTAAGTCGATTGGTTTGGATAAATCAAGACTAAAGATACCCATGATAGACTTTGCATCAATTACATATCTTCCTGATACAAGGTCGAAGTCGACATCAAATTTTGTAATATCGTTGACAAAAGATTTTACCTTGTCTATTGAGTTTAACGAAATTTTAACAGTTTTCATAATGCCCTCCTGAAATACATATTGTGATTGTGAGAATTTATATCAGAATCACGTCTCTTTATTAAATATTATAAAGATTAAAAAAAACATGTCAACATAAATTATGTCGATAAGTAAGAAAAATTGGGAAAAAGATTATTTTAGTGTGTACGGACACAGGAATGGAGAAAGATGAACCGAACGGTTGCAATACACAGCCTTGGCTGTAAAGTTAATTCATATGAAGCAGAATCAATGGAACAGCTTTTAAAGCAGGCCGGATATACGATAGTGCCATTTGATGAGAATATAACGGCAGATATTTATATAATAAATACATGTTCTGTCACTAATATAGCTGACAGAAAATCAAGACAGATGCTTCATAAATCAAAAAAAATTAATCCTGATGCGATAGTTGTTGCAGCAGGATGTTATGTCAATGCAGATACAAAGAAAGCCGCTGAGGACAATGCTGTAGATATAGTCCTTGGTAACAACTGCAAAATTAATATAGTAGAAGCACTTGAAAATTATTATAAAGACAAGAATAATTCCGAGATGGTTGTTGATTTTAAAGAAAAGCAGGAATATGAGGAATTAAAGCTTGATGAAGTAAGTACACATACGAGAGCTTATATAAAGATACAGGACGGCTGTAACCAGTTCTGCTCATATTGCATAATTCCTTATACAAGAGGAAGAATAAGAAGCCGTGATATAGATGAAATTGAAGAAGAAGTGACTAAACTTGTGTCAAAAGGATTCAAGGAAGTTGTTCTTACAGGAATCCACCTTACATCATATGGTGTTGACAATAACAAAGGCTCACTTCTTGAAGTAATAATGCGGCTTGATAAAATAGAGGGATTGCAAAGAATAAGGCTTGGTTCACTTGAGCCACGCGTTATAACAGAAGAATTTGCAAAAACATTATCATCAAGTAAAAAAATATGTCCGCATTTTCATCTGTCGCTTCAGAGCGGCTGTGATACAGTTTTAAAACGTATGAACAGAAAATATACTACACAGGAATATTATGATAAATGCTGTATTTTAAGAAAGTATTTTAACAATCCGGCAATTACAACAGATGTTATAGTTGGATTTCCGCAGGAAACAGAAGAAGAATTTGAAGCAACGAAGGTATTTCTTGAGAAGGTGCATTTTTATGAAATGCATATATTCAAATATTCAAGAAGAAAAGGTACAGTTGCAGACCGCATGGAAGGTCAGGTTGATGAAAAGATAAAGACACAGCGTAGTGCAATTTTACTTGAACTTGAAAACAAAATGTCAAAAGAATACAGGCAGCAGCATATAGGTAAGACGGAAGAAGTGCTGATAGAAGAAATCGTATCAGAAAAAGGCAAAGACTATTTCATGGGATTTACACCTGATTATATACGTGTAAAAATTGCGTGTGATACGGCTTTGGATAATTCGGAATACATTAATACAATTAAGAAAGTTTACATGAAAGAACTTAGCGATGACGGCATCGTTGTGACAGGAATATTTGAATGTTAAAACTCATGTAAAAAATATTTTACGCAAAGAGGCAGAACCCTTTAAAACGGGGCATATGCCTCTTTTTTATATTTAAACAGATTTTACATAACATTTACATCTATTTAAGGAAAATATGATAGTAGATTTCACATGATTTTTTGTATATTAACATCGTTGAAAGAAACAAACTCAAAAAGAAAGACGAGGAAGCAATGATGAGAAAACAGAGTTTAAAAAAAGCAGCAGCACTTGCGATTAGCGTAATGTGCATGGCAGGAGTATTTACAGGATGTGGAAACAACAAGTCAAATAATTCATCAGGAGATAATGCAAATACAGATGCAAAACTTACAGGAAGCATTACAGCAGCAGGTTCATCTGCATTAAAGCCACTTGTGGATGATGCAGCAGATTTATTTAATGAAAAACATCCTGATGTAAATATTACAATTGATGCCGGTGGTTCTGGTGAAGGACTTAAACAGGTTGCCGAGGGTACAGTTAATATCGGTAATTCAGATGTAGAAGCAGCAGAAAAGCTTGACGCTTCAAAGGCATCACAGCTTGTAGACCACAAGGTATGTGTTGTTACAATGGCACCTATCGTAAATAAAGATGTAACAGCAGGTGGTGTTAAGAACCTTACAAAGCAGCAGCTTACAGATATTTTCACAGGTAAGATTACAAACTGGAAAGAAGTCGGTGGTGCTGACGAATCAATAGTTCTTATAACACGTCCTGAGTCTTCAGGTACAAGAGCAACATTTAAGAAATATGCACTTGGCGGGGCAACAGAGGCTTCAAACAAGTCAATGGAAACAGATGATTCAGGTGTACTTCTTCAGAATGTTAAGACAACAAAGGGTGCAATCGGTTATGTAGCATTATCATATCTTACAAAGGATGCGGGCGTAGATACAGTATCACTTGATGGCGTAGCACCTACACTTGAAAATACATACAGCGGTAAATATCCTGTATGGACATATGAACATATGTATACAAAGGGAACACCAAATGAGACAACACAGAAGTTCCTTGATTACATAATGTCAGATGAATATGGCAAGAAAATGGAATCACTTGGATATGGTGTTTCATCAAAGATGCAGGTAAAAGAACACTAATCGTAAAATCCTTTAAACCCTCAAAAACATAAGAGTTATCGCGGCAGTCACAAGATTATAGTACAGACATGGAAATCGGCCTGTTGCCCGCGGAATATAATGCGGGCAGTAACTGCCCGCAAATTTTGGTAGTTAAATACGATTTTTGTGGAAGTGGAGAAAATTTATGAACAGTAAAAAAGGTATGTTTGCCAAAGAATACTTATGGCGTACAATTGTAACATTATGCGGATTATCCGTTATTGTCCTCACACTGGTAATAGGCGGATTCCTTGTATACAAAGGCTCAGGCACATTTTTTAAATTTCATCATACGATAGGAGAATTCTTATTTTCCCCTGATTGGACACCTATAGATAATATGGAGGGCGGCGGAAGTGTAGGTACGCTTATATTTATTGTGGGCTCTCTTAGTACATGCGGACTCGCACTTCTTATTGCGACGCCGTTTGCTTTAGGCTCAGCCATATTTATGACAGAAATAGCACCTTCATTTGGTGAAAAATTCTATCGTCCTGTCATTCAGATTTTTGCCGGAATTCCGTCGGTTGTATACGGATGGGCTGGTCTTACTGTGCTTGTTCCTGCAATAAGAAATGTATTTCACAGACAGGTTGGACATTCGATTCTAGCTGCCGGACTTGTGCTGGCGATAATGATATTTCCTACGATAACAAGCGTTTCGGCTGATGCAATTCGTTCAGTTCCGAAAGATTACAGAATGGGTGCATATGGAATGGGTTCAACACGCTGGCAGACAATATATAAAATAGTCCTTCCGGCTTCAGCTTCGGGGATTTTTTCTGCAATTATTCTTGGACTTGCAAGGGCGTTTGGTGAGGCACTTGCTGTTGCTATGGTAATAGGACAGACAACAGCACTTCCTACAAGTATATTTTCTACGACAAAATCACTTACAACAGAAATTACTGCACAGATGGGTAATGCCATGGAGGGCGGTGAAACAAAGACAGCACTCTGGACACTTGCTCTGCTTCTGTTTTTGATTTCACTTCTGTTTATCTTCCTGATACATTATTTTTCGCGTAAAAAGCCGGAAACATCAGGTAAACATACAAAAAAAGCTGTAAAGGGAGGTATGTAAAATGAATAGAATAAAACGTGCAAAAACGGCTGATAGATTTATGACAATAATATTTTATTGCATAGCAGTATTTTTTTTCATGCTTCTTGCAGCCTTTGCGGGATATGTAATAATCAAGGGCTTTGCCGGTGCAGATGCATCAATGTTTAAATTTTCGAGACGCGGAAGCATAGGAAATCAGTTATTTAATACAATTTATCTCGTTTTTTTATCATTGCTTATAACAGTTCCTATTGGTACGTTTGCAGGAATCTATCTTGCAAAATATGCCAAGGGTGGAATAATAACAAAATTTATAAGAATATGTATTGAAACACTTTCATCTCTTCCGTCAATTGTAGTCGGACTTTTTGGTTATCTTATATTTCTTGTAATAATGGGAATGGATAAGAGTCTTATGGCTGGTGCTTTATCAGTTTCAATTCTCACACTGCCGCTTATTACAACAACAACGGAGGATGCGGTAAAAGGTCTTCCAAAGGGGTATTTTGAGGCGAGCATGGGACTTGGCTCAACACGCTGGCAGGCAATATTTCATGTACTTCTGCCTGCATGTCTGCCACGAATAATGACAGGTATAATTCTTGCAGCCGGACGAGGCTTTGGCGAAGCAGCCGTACTTTTGTATACAACTGGTTCGGGAACAAACATAAGATGGTCTAACTGGGATATTGCATCTTCTACATGTCCGCTTAATCCGTTTCGTTCTGCTGAGACACTTTCGTTGCAGATATGGGATTTACAGGTCAACGGACAGGATCAGGCACTTGCAAATCTTGCATCTGCAGTTCTTCTTATTCTGGTGCTTGCATTCAGTATCGGTGCAAATGTACTTAGCAACAGAATTAATAAGAAAAATTCAGGTGAAAAGGCCTGAAAAAATAGTTTACAAAATATGCCACAAAAACAGTAAAGAGGTAAAAGTATATGGGAAAACCGGTTAAAAACGAAGAAAATTATAAGTTTGAGATAAATAATCTTAATTTGCATTATGGAGATTTTCATGCACTAAAGAATATCAACATGAATATAGAAAAAAATCAGATTACTGCATTTATCGGTCCTTCAGGCTGCGGAAAATCGACATTTTTAAAGACATTAAACAGAATGAATGACCTTGTTGACGGTGTAAAAATAGATGGAAACGTATATCTTGACGGAAAAGATATATTTGCCGATATGGATGCAATAAATTTAAGACATCGTGTCGGAATGGTATTTCAGCAGCCAAATCCTTTTCCAAAGAGCATATATGACAATATTGCCTATGGTCCGAGACTTTTTGGCGTAAAGAAAAAATCTGAACTTGATATCATAGTTGAAAAGTCTCTTAAACAGGCTGCAATATGGGACGAGGTAAAGGACAGACTGAAAAAATCAGCTCTTGGTCTTTCGGGAGGACAGCAGCAGAGACTCTGTATTGCGAGAACGCTTGCTGTAGAACCGGAAGTAATTCTTATGGATGAACCGACGTCAGCACTTGATCCGATTTCAACATCAAGAATAGAAGACCTTGCTGTGGAACTTAAAAATAATTATACAATAATTATGGTCACACATAACATGCAGCAGGCTGCACGAATTTCAGATAACACAGCATTTTTCCTTCTTGGAGAAATGATTGAGTACGGAAAAACAGAACAGTTATTCTCTATGCCTGCCAATAAGAAGACAGAAGACTATATAACAGGTAGATTTGGCTGATAATAACAATTGGGAAAAGGAGAAAATCATGAGAGATAAATTCCAGAAAGAACTCGAAGAGCTTAATGAAGAAATTATTGAAATGGGTAAAATGATTGTATATGATATACAAAATGCTGTAAAAGCATTAGTTACACAGGATATAAATCTGGCAAAAGAAGCAATTCAATATGACTCATCAATAGACAGACAGGAAAGAAACATCGAACATCTTTGCCTGAAGCTTCTTCTTGAGCAGCAGCCGGTGGCAGGAGATTTAAGAATCATATCATCGGCTTTAAAAATGATAACAGACATGGAAAGAATAGGTGACCATGCAGCTGATATATCGGAACTTACAATACTTATGGCAAAAGAATCATATATAAAGCATCTTGAACATATACAGCTTATGGCTGAAATATCAATGACTATGCTTTCAGAAAGTCTTGACGCATATGTCGAAAAAGACTTAAAAAAAGCGGAAGCGGTAATAAAACGTGATGATGAGGTTGATGATTTATTTGACAAAGTAAAGAATGAACTTATAAATATTATCCATGAAAATGTAAATGATGGCGAACAGGCAGCCAATCTTCTTATGACAGCCAAATATATGGAAAGAATCGGCGACCATGCAACAAACATATCTGAGTGGGTAATATTTTCAATAACAGGAAAACACGAAGAAGAGCAGTAAGAATGTAAGTGGTAAACGGTAAATAATAAATAGTAAATAACAAACAGTAAGAGTGCTGACATATGTAAGAAACAATAGATTCTGAATGTGGCGGCACTTTTTAATATGTTGTTGGAAACCGTTAAAAGCAGTAAATATAAGGCTTTGAACTGTTATAAAATATAAAAATGAAATAAATGCAGAAAAAAGTCAAAAAAAGTTAAAAAAAATCAAAAAAAGGTGTTGACATATATAACCTCAGGTGATATTATAATCAAGT